>JAVCCS010000306.1 GCA_030765365.1 Candidatus Theseobacter exili | reverse complement strand
TACAGGCAGTGTAATGGTTGATTTATCCAACAATGGAATCAATTGTGTTCATGCTCCAAAAACAATGGACCTTGATCTTCAAACATATTCAGTTGGAGGTGATTCGACGATCAATCGTATTGCTCAAATCGTGGAAGACCTAAAAACTACAGGTCGTACACATAACAGAATTATTGTTACTGAAGTGTTTGGAAGGTATGCTGGTCATACGGCTTTTCGTGGGGGTGTTGCTGCTGATGTTGATTGTATTCTTATCCCGGAAATTCCTGTTGATTGGGATGAGGTCTATAATCGTGTTATTAGAAGGTATAAAAGAAGAATCAGGGAAAGTGATGTAAATGCAGGAACATATAGTATTGTCGTTGCAGAAGGATTAAGAAATGCTGACGGCAGTGAAATTATAGATGAATCTGCTGGAGTTGATTCTTTTGGTCATAAAAAGCTTGCCGGTGCTGGAAAACATGTAGTTCAGCAGATACAAAAAAGGTTAAAGAAAGATTCGTCTGTAATTGAATTTATGAAAGAGGTCGGAATGTATGTGGAAAAGCTGTATGAAATACCTGAAGTCAGGGAAGTTCATCCAGGCCATATTGTGCGTTCCGGAAATTCTTCGGCTTATGATGTGAATTTTGGGTGGGAAGCTGGTGCTGCAGCTGTTCTATTGCTTAACGCTGGAAAAACCGGTGTAACTGTCAGTAAAGTTAAAGGAAAGAACATTGAGTATGTACCGTCGGAATTTGCAATCAAGCCGAGATATGTGGATTTGGATCAGGTATCCTTTTATGAAAAACTTGGGATATGTTTCGGAAGGAAAGAGGGTTCTTACAAACCTGTCTTCAAAGAAGTCTCAGGATATTTGGACAGGATTTATTAACACCCTATAGAAAGCTATGTCTTGTTCCAGTGAAAATCTATCTTAGGTAAATGGGTTTGATAAAGCTTGAAACAGTCGTAGATGATTTTGCGCTTTCTAGTGTTGCTTTTATCAAACAGGATGAGATTTATATTTATCATATTTAGAAAGAAGATGATGCTGTACTGTCGGAATTAAACAATTGAAAAAAACCCTTTCAGTCATTGAAAGTTCTGGGTGTTTTTCACAGAGAAATCAAAAAATGATTAAGAACTTTTTTTTAGTATCATTAGTTTTGCTTGTCGGTAATATTTCGTGGGCAGGAAAAGTAGCACGTACGCAGGAAGCTTTCAGGAAATATCCGAAGATAAATATTCAAATGGAAATTAAACCGGTTAAAGATAAAGACACAAAAAGCGAACCTCTTTATTCTGTAGGCGGAGGGCAGAGAGGTTATGTAAAAAAGACAAGGCAGAATGTGTTTTTGGAGATAGATCTGAGAAACCTGGGAGTAAAAACAGTTGGTCCTTTTATTCTTGAAGTTGAAATACTGGGAAATGAAAGAAAAGTGGCAAAGGCAAAAGATGGTACAGCTGTTTTAAATACCGATATTCAGGTTGGACCTTTAAAACGTGGAGAAAGCAGAAAAATAATAACAAATAAAGCTGAATTCATTTCCGGTACGGCTTATGGGCGTTTTTCTAACTTTATGGGTACAGAGAGAAAAGGTAAAAGATTTTCCGGGTACAACGTTAAGCTGATTTACAAGGATACAGTTTTATTAACAGGATCAAACAGATGAATATTTTGTTTTTTTGACCAATCTAAAACTTTAGCTCGCCTATTATAAGACAACAATAAGGATTTAGGGTGAATATTTTAATTATTGTTGCACATCCTGATAAAAAAAGTTTCAACCATGCTATTGCAAATACTGTTGCTGAAACCCTGCATAATAATGGACATGAAACTGTTTATATAGATTTGCATGAATGCAAATTCAATGCTGTGCTGCCTAATCATGAAATTTATTCTGATGCGCAAGTTTCCGTAGAAATTGAAAAGTATTGTGAACAGTTAGTAGAAGCCGAAGGTATAATTGTAGTTCATCCAAATTGGTGGGGACAACCTCCGGCGATCTTGAAGGGATGGGTTGACAGGATTTTCAGACCAGGCGTTGCGTATAAATTTACTGGTGGAGATATGGGTGAGGGTATTCCTGTTGGTTTATTGAATGCAGAAACTGCTATTGTGTTCAATACTTCAAATACAGCAACTGAAAGAGAAATATCTGTTTTTTGCGATCCTCTTGAAACATTGTGGAAAAATTGTATATTCAATCTTTGTGGTGTTGATAAATTTTATAGAAAAATGTTTAACATTGTTATTGCCAGCACTGTAGAAGAACGCACCGAATGGTTAAAAGAAGTTAAGGAAACCATAGACAAATATTATCCTGCTACTTAAAATCTAATTAATATCTGGGATGTTACTAATTGCTTGTATGGCGTGAGTAGATTCAAATAAGCAGATATTAATATTGTTGCTTTGTAACTGCTGTACATATAAATGCTAACTCCTTAATTGGAATAGTTATGTAATGAATCCCATCCATTTGTAATAAATTTAGTTTTAGGAGAGAAGAATGTCTATTGGCGATATTAAGGAACATTCAG
>JAVCCS010000076.1 GCA_030765365.1 Candidatus Theseobacter exili | reverse complement strand
GTTTTATTATATCAGAGCTCCGGCATATCATGTGTGGGTGCAGACAGATGACGGATGGATAATTGACGCATTTACTGCTGCTCCGGATGAGGGAAAAGCTTTTGTTGGAAAACTTGACAATGCTTCATCTGACTATTTTGGTGATGATGTAAAATGCCTTGAGGAAGAAAACAGGATGCGGATGCAGGAAGATCGCGAAGACTGGAATGCGTTTGTCAATAGAATGCAAACTTCATCAAGAACAATTGATTGGTCAAGGGTGCACCAGTTTAATCCAATTAACTTGTCAATAAATCAGGAAGAGGAGCCAGCCGAATATAGAGCGCAGGTTACAATTAACATGACTTCACTTTTGGATCAGTTGGGAATGGAAACAAGAAATCCCGATGATTATTACCTTAACCTGGGATCCGGATCTTTTCCGGTTAATATCGATGCTTATCGCATTGTCAATGTTGACAGGCTGGAATTGGAACCTGAAAATGTTTATACAGATGCAAGGGAGCTTCCGAAGATTTTATTTTTCAATGGGGATTTCTTTGACGACGCTTTTCTCGAGAAGATGCATGATGAGCTTGATTTTATCAGCAGAAAAAAGGGTAAGGCAAAAGGGGTCATAATGTATAACATGTGGCCTTTTATAGAGCTTTTTGCACTTAGAAGGGGATTTCACCCGTCTGATGCAGACGCAATAATGCCTTATACGTATTTTCTAAGACATATACTGGAAAATCTGGTTGCTGAGGACGGTGTTCTTGTCTTTTTTTATGATGGACAGTTGAATATAAATACTTTTGAGGCCTCTCCTATTGGAAAAGCTCGTGAAATATTTGAAAGTGAACCTTTTTCTGGACTGGTTGAAGATATACATGAATTTGAAACATCTGCCGGTCAGCCCTGTGCTTTGGCTATAAAAAAGAAGAGGAGAATTACAGCGGAAACACCAGGTGCCACTTTAACAGAAACTTATGGTGCCGAACGGGAAGCCGCAACCGAAACAGAAACCGGATATCAGAGGATTTTGCATGTTGATGATAAACTGAAAATTTTATTGCACTTGAATAGTGTTTTAAGGGAAAGGTTTCCGGGACAACAGTTACTGCAGGCCAGAGATCATGCAGAAGCAATGAAAATTTTGCAGGACAATGCTGATAGAGGAACTCCGATTGATTTAGTGGTTACTGACTTGAAAATGGGTAATGATACACAGGGAATGGCTGCTGTAGAAAAGCAGGGCGGGCGTTTGATTGCAGAGATTCGCAATTCTGCAATTCCCCAGCCAGACATTGTTGTTTTGGCAGCAGGTGCAGCCAGCGATGAAGGAAAATTGCGTAAGATTGGTGCAAATGCGGTTATTGACAAGCTTCAGCCAGGTGGAATGGATGAATTATTGTTGCAGGAAATACAGAAACTTTCTTTAAATGAACAAAGAAGGGGTATGGTTGATGTGGCAAATGCATTATATACTTCCGTTCTACAAAGATTGATTTTAGATGAAGGCAGATTCCAGGCGCTGAGATACGAGAACGGAGAGTATGTTCCTACTGAATTACTGGACGATGACGGTAGCGTTATTGAAAGCAGTCTGCCTGCTCTTACTCAGGTACAAATAGATGCAATCAATGAGGTTGAACTTTTTCAGAAACCGTCCGATGGATCTGTTTTGTTACTGGTGCAGAACCTGGACAAAAATTTCAAAGATTTTTATAGGAAAAAAACAGGACGTAGTCCGCCGCATTATTTTCCAGGAGCTCATTATGGTGTGTCGCGTTCCCAGATATATCTTGATTTTTCAGCTATTACCCGTCCAGCAAAGGCTGCTTCCGAAATGAACCACGAGATACAGGAGCAGTCTGCAGTTGTTGAGGCAATTGAAAAGGTTGTTAAGGTCCAGGATGGTCTAGAGGACTGGAGGACAGAATACAAGGATACAGAGTCAAGGTTTTATCATCAGCTACTCTGGCTTGCCGGGCATATAGCTCTTCAAAGACATAGAGAATTAATGAAATCAGACGCAGGTGTTCGGGCTAATGCTGTACGTGATTTGATGCTGTTTGATAATGATGTTTCACGGGAAGATAGAAGTAGATTTTATGCAGACGCCACGGCGGTTCAGGAAATATTGAAGAACAAGGATATAGATATTGATGACATTGAGTCTGTTTCTATTGCAAGAGAAACAGTTCAAGGCGCTCAAAAGAGGGTTTTTTCAGTACGAGTTAACATGATTGCCGGGAAAGAACCACTACAGGGAGAGCTTAAAATTGCTGCTAAAACCGGAAAGACAGATATGGATTATGTTGGCGGGTATAGCGATCATCAGGAGAGAATAAATAGTCGTGATCCTGATATTTATCCGGAATTTTATGCAAGAGGCAGAAATTTCATGTTTGATGAATTCATTGAAGGTCCTACCTATGAGGATATATTCAGAGATAAAATTGAACCTGAATTAATAAAGGAATTTGTTAAATCATGGATTCATTTATGGGCAACCGGTGATGGCCGAATAGCTCTTGACGCAAAGTGGAGAAACGCAAAAAGAACTACAAGGGGACCAAGAATTCTTGATGTTGATGATCGAATTGAATTAAAGACACCTGGCAATATGATATTTCATCTTTGGGGGCACATGCCAAGATCGTGGGATGTTGATTGGGATATGGAGGCTGCACAAAGTAAGTTGCTGGATAGAGAATTCAAGAGAGCGTTTTATGAAAGTTTTATTGAATATCTGGGAGAGGAAAAGGGACGCGATTTTCTTGAACAGGCATTGTTTGAGTTACTTGATACAGAAGAACTTACAGAACCTCTTAATATAAAGGATCTTACGCCGGAACTGGTAGGGCGGCTTATTCCTAAAGGAGGATCGCCTAACGTAACGGCTATTGATCCAAAGGATATATTTGTTTTTCTTAAAGAACTTGAAGATCAGGTGCAGAAGAAAACAAATAATGGAACGGTTAAGCCTGTTAACTGGATTTCGATAGGAGGAAATTCGCTTCTTTCCGGAGAAGATATTGGTGAAGCCGATCCTAAAAATCCGGAGGATTTTGACCGTATTCGAGGAGAGCAGAAAAGAAAGATAAAGGTAACACTCAGGAAGGTTCTGCCTGCAATTAGGGACGGCGGAGTAATTACTCACGGGAATGGACCTGAAGTAGGAGTGTTGCTTGAGAGGAGGAAAAGACCAGGGCAAACTCCGGATGAAATTCTTGCTCAGCTTGCTGACGTTGTGAGTGATACTCAGGACTGGATTGCCGAGGATATTATTGAAGCCTTGGTAGAGCTTGGTGTAGATCGTGAGCAGATCGTATTTGTTCCCACGCACGTTGCAGTAGACGGTGATGATTCAGGTTTTCAGAATCCGACAAAACCTATAGGAATAGAACCAGCAGAAGGTCCTGATACAAGACCCAGGGTTGCTTCTCCTATCCCTCTTGAAATTGTTGAAATGGAGAGAATTAAACAACATGTAGAGGATGGAAAGATTGTTATTTGCGTTGGTGGGGGAGGAATCCCTGTGGATTATGAAACTTATAAACAGTTTGGGAGACTTGAACCCCTGCCTGCTGTTATCGATAAAGATCTTGCAACCGTACAACTAGCAAAAGAATTTACCGAACGTGGCCCTCCCGGAAAAGTGAAGACTAGAAGACTTATTATTTCAACAGCGGTTCCATGTGTTTATCTAAATTTTGGAGATTCAGTCAAGGAACAGAAGGTTCTTGTTGCAACTCCTGAAAAAATGAAAGGTTATATTGAAGCAGGGCATTTTGCTGCCGGCAGTATGCTTCCTAAGGTTCAGGCAGCCGTTGAAGCAGTCCAATCGGGTGCTGCAGACGAAGTAATAATTACTAATCCAGAAAACATTTCAAGAATTGACAGCGGCGGTGTTTGTACAAGGATTGTAAGAAATATTGAGTCAGTTTATTCTCCTGTTATAGCTAGTAAAGTATTATTAAAGTTGAAAGACCGGGTTTCAAAAGAAGTCAGTACCGCTTTGTCAAATAAAGCTGCAAGTATTCAGGTTGACAGAAATACTGGTGAGATTGAGTATTTACAGCAAGGAACAGCATTTGTGCCCGTTAATGCGCATGTTTACGTAAAGGCGAATGCTTCATGGAATATGCCTGCTGGTGTAGAATTGCCAGATGAATATAAAGAATTGATTGATGGCGAAGATGGTTCTCTTGTTTTTACAGCAGGTCCATTTTATGTAAAAAAAGAAGACGCGCTAACAACGCGAGATGTCAGGCCTCTGACAGACTTGGAGGTATATGAAAGGTACGGTCTTCGTCGTGTTGTAGATGAAGATGGAGAAAGTCCTTTTGAAATGCCTCTTTTAGGAATATCAGGGCGTTCGATGCTGCTTCCTATTCCATATTCTATTGCAACTATTAAAAATGGGAATGGTATTAGAATCGTTGGAAGCAGTGATGATCTTCAGTCTGAAACGCTTCAGCGACATCATGTTTATGGGATTGAATTTAAAAATCTTGGTACGCCAGCATATAAAGAACATAATATCAATAATATGTTTCCTTCCACTGTATTTGATGGGTTTGTAGGAAAACCTGGTTTGTTCCTTGACTGGGAACATCAATTTGGAAGAGGCACTCCGGTTGGAATGAGCACAGGTGAAAGTCTTTCACTTCAAAGGGAAGAGAGTTTACTAACAATTGGCGGTGATTTGAGCCGTTGGTCGTTAAGTGTACTATATCTTGATGATTCTTATTACGCGAGCTTGCGTGTTCCAGTGAGCGATTACAGGCGTTTAGCAAGTTTCTTTCATGTAAACGGAAAACCAAATATAGAATTATTTAATTCAGTTATTGCAGAGATGGGTATGACTCCTGAAGAATATATTATTATGCTTTCTGCAAATTATGGAAAAACATTTCTCAGTGCAGTGCAGACAGGTATATTGCAAGCTGCTCATGGTTCAATAATCAATGTTGATATACTTGGGCGCGGAACGGATTTTGGTGATTTTTATGTTATTAATAAACTAATCGATGAGCACGAAGAATTTTTTGAAAAGTCTGTACAGGCGTGGGTTGATAATCTTATTAAAGTGCTTCGAATTTCAGGAATTGAGGATGATGAGCTATTAAATAATGCATTACGTATGTTTGTAGTGAATATTATAGGAACAGAACCTCAATTTGATGTAAATATCAATGATACGGATAATCTGAAAGCGCTTATTTATGAACATGTCAATAGAGTTAGGCCTAAAAAGGATCAACCAGTAACTGAAATCGAATCTGCCGGACGCGGCCTTTTTACACCTGAGGAACATTCTGCGTTATTAGATGCAGTTGCAGATCTTGGGGATACTGAATTTGATGCGGAGGAAGGTGTGGGTTCTGAAGTGAAGATGGAACCTGTTCCTATCCAGGATCTACTGGATGATATGAAACGATTCCTTGCGCAGATAGAAGACCTTACAATTAACCCTGTACCGGAAGGACCTGAAATTTCTCCAGGTGTCGATATGCCTAGTGAAGAAATGACTGCCCTGCATCAGGCTACTATTAAAATGAGTATTAGTGGAATAATTGATGAATTGGAGTCCAGACTGGATGAAGTTGGAGTTGATAATAAAATGGTTTTGGATGCTATTGATGAAGCCAAATCGATATTTAGTCAAACAAAACCAAGTGGGAATTTTGCTTTGACTGCTGATGGACAGGTTTCAGGACCATCAGATCGTGAAAAGCTAACTAATACAGATATAGGAGATATAATCAGGCCGGTTATGGAATCTGATTTGCCGCGAACAAGGACATCTCTTGATGGAGATATCATTGTTGAAACACTTGGTGAAATGATTAACTCTGAAGATCTGGCTGATCGTTTTAATAGTTTTTTAATGAAAGATGAGTCTATCAGAAAGATGTTTGCTGAAACACGTTTAGCAGTTTTAGCTAATTGTGTTGCTGTAGCTGATGATTCTGTGAAAGGAAGCAGCTATGCTCATTATGGTGAATCTTTTGGATCAACAGTATTTATTGGAGAAGAATTGCTTGAAGAACTTTTAGATTCAGAAGGGAAGAATCTGGACTGTTTGAAGACTCTGCTTAAGATTGAAATGGAACGCAAACGTTATAGGATGGAAAAAGGACTTAAAGATTTCAGAAGTTCTGCTGTTGTTGTTAAAGAGGCTGGTATTAGCGCCGAAGAGATCAGCAGATTAAAAAAGGTTATAGCAAAAGCCGAAGCCAGAAAAATACTGAAACAGTTTGGACATGCTGAAGTAGCCGAAGCTGTTGAAAGGGCATCTGCCGTGCTGGATTCAAGAGGAATATGGTATGTCCAGATAGGTGGAGTGGAGATTGGTAAATTGAAGGGAGCAGTTTTAGATGCTGTAGCTGAAGAACTGGCGGAATGGATGAAAACCGAGGCACAACTCTCTGGCAAAAGATTAATTGGAGTTGCAGGAGCTGTTATTAAGAAACAGGAAGAACAAAGACTAAAGGAAGCGGCAGACCTTCTTACAAAGGAGCTTATGGAGTTATTTGCTCTTAAGCCAGAGACAGAAGTTATTGTAATCAATTTGCTTAGTGGTGATGTCAGCATGTATAGTGAAAACGCAGAGCCTGATTCAGCTATATTGGAAGATGCGATGTCTGTTATCAGTATGATGGTTGGTAAACGGGCAGGAGACGCTGAATGGGTATTAATAGATAACATAAGGAATAGTTCGTTTGAAGAGCTGACAGTTATTGTAAGAAACTGTGTTGAGGCGCTTCTTAATACAGGGGAAATACCTGATGGTTATTCAGCCGAACATATGGAAGGGCCAACAGGCACTTATTGTCACTTGTCACATGGCAAAACCACTGTTAGCAGTTCAAAAGAAGCTGCGTCACGTGTTCTTGAAGGTATTGATTATTTCAGAGATAGCACTGATAAAGAAATGCCGGTCGTTGTAGATGGTCGTTTACTTGAATGGATGGATGAAATGAAAAGAACGCAGTTTATTATGAAAAATATAAGCCGTTTGGCTATTCTTGACGGAAAGAAGATACATGGCCTTTCTTCTACTGCGCAGGAACAACTTAATAACAATTGGAAAAGGTTTAAAATGCTTCCTGAGAACAATCAGATTGCAATTGTTCTTTCAGAAGAAGGAAAATCTCCTTCTTCAGTACAGAAAGCAAGCATTTTGCCGCTATCAGCAAGCCAGGTTGGATATATTGATATTTCAATGGATCTGGCTGGATATATAGCAAGCGTAGGAAAAGACGATGCTGTTCTGGATGATAGAGCCTCTAAATTGCTTAGACAAATATTACGTGAGTTTTATGAAACAGACCAGATTTCAGAAGAAGCGTTAGCCGGATTATCTATTGAAGAGATATTGAATGATCCGGAAAAGTTTCTCTTACCGCCTGTTTATAATAAGAAAGTAGAAGATATTGATTCTTATATACGGGCACAAAAAGCTATTGATGCAATGGCGTAAACAGAATGCTGAATCAGGTTGAGTTCAGGATTTTTCAATTTCCTTGATTTTAAAGTCTACAAGAAAAATATCATCCATAAAAGGACCGGATTTATAAGCACGCAAATGTTCAAGCAGTTCCTGATCAAATTCTTTCACATTCATAGCGTGATTTTGTTTAAGAAAACCTTTTAGACGTTCATAACCGTATTCCTGTCCGAAAAGATCTCTGATTTCAATAACACCGTCAGTGAACAGAAGGAGACGGTCTCCTGCCTGAATAGTTTGTTCACTTTGGTACAGGTGCCCGTCATGAAAAGGCAAACCGAGAAAACTGGTATGAGATTCCAGTTCAATAACTTTTTCTTCCGCAGAACAATATAAGAACTGGGATGGATGGCCATAATTTGAATATCTGAGGATTCCTGAGGAAAAATCAAGAATACCACAAAAGGAACTCAAATACATATAGGTGCCCGCAAAGTCTCTTTTAATAAAGGCGTTTAGATGATTCATTAGCAGGCCGGGGTCAGTTGCGTTTTGCGAGAGTATCTGAAATTCTGCGTGGAACCTGTTTACAAGGAGAGCTGATGCAACTCCATGTCCTGTGACATCGCTTATAATAAAAAGCAGTTGATTGCGGTTGAGAAAAACAAATTGAGCGTAGTCTCCTCCTAGAAAGCTGGCAGGTAAAAAATGAGCATAAACATCGACGTACCTGGAATACAACGGAACAGGGTTTAGAGTCTTTTGGATGCGAAGAGCCAGCTTTAGTTCGCTTTTCATTTGTTCGTTTTGTGATTCTACTTCTTTTTGAAGAATAAACTTTTCTATGTTACGGCGCGTTTCCTTTGATCGGACAACGATACAGATTATAGTGGAGAAAAATAAAAGCATAAGGCCGTCCATGAACTGTTTTATATTTAAAGTTAAAACGACGGCATGAGTCATAAATATGTAGAAAATGTCATAAGCTATAAAATGTAGTGCCGCAATAACTAACGCTTCAGAAGGTGACCAGGGAATAACCAGCGAAACCATAAAAAGGGTCAATACATAGATGCTGAAAATAAATGGTCCGTATTCTTTGTAAAGCAGAGAAGTTTTTGTTACAACGATTAACAATAGAATTATAAACAAAAATGCACTGGCCTTTGTTGTAAAAAGAGTTTTAGTTATCCTGTTAAAGTAAAAGACAAGGAGTGTTCCAGCTATTAAAAGAAGACCCCACGGGATTTCCGCTATTCTGAATTCGTCAGGATCAAGAACAAAATTAAGAGGAGTAAATATTATATAGACTGCGATTATCAATAAACATTGTATAGAAACACTTCTTTTTACCCATTTAATTTGTTCTGATATGAACATGTTTCGGTATGGACCTGGGACAGTCGTTATTTCATAAATGTTCATTGTAAACTCAGTATCTTTGTTTAGCTGAATGGTAGTTAATAAAAGCGCTATTTAGTCTATGCTTTTTTATCTTTAACCAAAATTTTCGGTGTCCATTTGTACTCTTTGAAATTTGATCCGAAGAATAAAGAGTATAGTACAGGACATAAAACCAGAGTTAAAATTGTTGAAAATGCCAGCCCAAAGATTATTACGTTTGCCATTGGACGCCACATTTCCCCTCCCTGTAAAGAAAGCGGTATCAGGCCAAGAATAGTAGTTATTGTAGTCATTAAGATAGGTCTGAACCTGTGCTGAGCTGCAATTATAATTGAATCTTCTATCCTTTGACCAAGTCCTCTTTCTATTTCTATACGGTCAATCATCATAATAGCATTATTAACTATTATGCCCATAAGGCTGATCATGCCAAGCATTGCCATAAAGCCAAAAGGGGCGTTAGTTATAAGAAGACCAGGTGTTATACCGATTATCATTCCAGGGATAGTAAGAGCAATAATAATAGACCGCCGTATTGAATTGAACTGGGAAATGAGAAGGATAATTATAAGTCCAAGCGCCAGAGGCAAACCGTCAATGATAGATTTTTGTGCTTTAGCTGATTCTTCGAATTCACCGCCGTATTCAATTTCATAACCGGCAATCCAGTCTTGAGAAGCTTTTAATGCATTGACTTTTGGGATAACTTCATTCAAGACTTCACTGGCAGTTCTGCCTATAATGTTTGTTTTTATAACCATTGTTCTTGTTTGGTTTCTTCGCAAGATATTACTCGGTTGCCACGTTAAATTTTCTTTTGCTACATGCAGCAAAGGAACATTCGCTCCGTTGGAATATGAATAGACGTTCATGCTGCCAAGTTTTCCAAGATCCTGCCTGTATGCTTCTCCGGAACGAATTATTATGGGAATAGCTTCCTTCCCTTCCCTGAATTCTGTCGCATTAAGACCTGTCATCTGGGTTTGAAGCGAAAGAGCTATGTCCTGACTGGTTATTCCTGCACGTTTTGCCTGATCCTGATTTACATTGACAACGATTTTTTTTGTCCATTCTCCCCAATCATCCCTGACATTACTTATTCCAGGGATAACGGATATTGCGTTAAATATTTTGTTCCGAAGCTCATATATTGTTGAAATAT
The DNA here is from genome assembly GCA_030765365.1 of Candidatus Theseobacter exili. GTDB lineage: Bacteria > Auribacterota > JACPWU01 > Theseobacterales > Theseobacteraceae > Theseobacter > Theseobacter exili. The sequence goes on along the minus strand of JAVCCS010000076.1, from coordinate 43,837 downwards.
CTTTTCCCGAGAGCCTTATTTGAATCGGAGCACCTACAGGCGTTCCGCTCTCAAGTTCCTTAATCGTATACTGGCAGTCAGGAAAAATTTTGCTTAGAAATGTACGTGTTTTCCGCATTAGGCCAGGCACTGCTGAATTGTTTTTTGTATTTATTAATAAAAATGCATAATTCGAATTGTCCTGTTCAGGATTAAGACCCAGATACCATCTAGGTCCGCCTGATCCGGTAAATGTTCCTACAGAAACAACTTCTTTTTGGTTCATTAAAAAGGATTCAAGTTTTTTGGCTCTTTGTTGTGTTATACGTATGTCAGTACTGTATGGCTGCCAGAAATCTACCATAAACATATCTCTAGAGTTGGGCGGGAAGAAGATATTTGGAATAAATCTAAATCCCCAGAGTGATAATAGAAGTAGAGCAACAACCGCGATAATAAACATCGATCTTCGTTTGAGATTAAAAATAAGGAAAGATCTGTAAAAACGATAAAACCTGCCCTTGAAATTTTGGGCCATTCTTCGGGGTTTTAAAAAGTAATAGCATAAAAGAGGCATCATTGTAATGGACAAAACCCATGAGCTTAAAAGGGTCAGCGATATAACAATAAATAGCGAAATACAGTATTCGCCTATAGCTGATTTTGCGGTGGCAATTGGTAAAAATGCGCAAATCGTTGTTAGTGAAGCTATTAATAACGGAAGCCAAAGCTCTTTTACAGTGTCTCCCACGGCTTTCAGGCGCTCTTCTCCTTCAGCCAGACGTACCAGTATGCTTTCACTTACAACAACACCGTTATCAACAAGCATTCCAAGTGCAATGATAAGTGACGCGATGGAAACCCTTTGAAGAACAACACCGAAAAGAGGCATAAGAATTATGCACATCAGCATAGCCATTGGTACAAGCAAACCTGTTATGAGTCCTGTTCTCAATCCTGCAAAAAGAAGCATAACGATTATAACCAGAGCAAAGGCTTCAAGTAGATTTACCATGAATTCATTTATGGATTTATCTACGTATTTGGGTTGATATACCAGCATGTTGAAATCCAGTCCAACTGGAAGTCCGGACTCGATCTTTTCCATTTCATCTGTAATAAGTTTGCCCAGTTTGACTATATTCCCGCCACTGGCCATGCTTATTGCCATTGTAATAGAGGGTTTTCCATTAAATCGGGTCATGGTTGTGGGTGGGTCAACAAAACTTCGTTTGACTGTGGCAATGTCTTCCAGATAAAGCAATCCTGACTGTCCCGGGATCCTGATAGTAGCTCTTTTCAGTTCATCAATGGATTTAAATTCGCCTGTGGCTTCTATTACTATTCGTTCAGGTTGAAGAAGGGCTTCTCCGCCGGACTGGATAGTGTTTTGAGCTTGCAGCATTTGTGAAAGCTGATATGGGCTGATCCCGTATTCAGCGAGTTTTGCTGTTGAAAAATCAACGAAGATCTGTTCTTTCTGAGTTCCGTAAAAGTCAACTTTGGCAACACTGTCAATCTTTAGAAATTTATCCCGTACGTCTTCTGCTACATCTTTCATTTCCCGATATGTGTATCCGTCACCGGTTATTGATATAACTATTCCGAAAACATCTCCAAATGATTCATTTATGGCAGGGGGATAGGATCCTTCGGGTAATCCGGATTTTATGTCATCAACTTTATTTCGCAGATCATTCCAAATTGGAGCCATATTCTTGTATTTTTCTGCAACCTGAACAAAAATAATTGAAAGTCCTGTCATTGATTGGGACAGAACGTCTTCGACTTCAGGCATTTCCCTCAGTTTTTTTTCAATTTTATCTGTTATCAGCTCTTCTACACGTTGAGGTGATGCTCCTGGGAATGAGGTTATGACTGTAGCACATCTGATAGTAAATTCTGGGTCTTCAAGCCTTGAAATATTTTTAAATGTGAATATTCCGGACAGAACCAGAAGTAGAAGCAAAACAGCAGTTGTCCTGTTGTTTTTTATACACCAGAGTCCGGGATTCATGATGCTGCCCCTTTTCCGGTTTCCTGGAGTCTTACTTTTTGACTTTCGTTCAGGCGGTGGACACCCCTGATTACAATGATATCTCCAGGAGAAATACCCTTAATAACCTCAAGGCCTTTTGTTGTAAGGCTACCAACTTCAACTGTGCGTTTCTTAACAGTGGAGCTGGACGGTTGATATATCCATACGAATCTTGTTCCGTTTGCTTCAGAAGCTATAGCTACGGCCGGAACTACGAAGCAATTTATTTGTGATCTTTCAAGTAAAAATGTAGCTTCACCGACCATGCCTGATTTGATGCGATTGTCCATTTTTTTTAAAAGCAGTTCGACAGAATATGTTCCGCTTTCTGAAGAAGTAATGCCGACTTCACATATGGTTGCATCAAAAAATGTTCCTGGAACAGATTCAAAACTTACTACAGCCGGCTTTCCTTTAGTGATTTGACCTATGATTGCTTCCGGTATACCTGTTTTTATTTTCATTTCTTTTCCCGAATCAACTGTTGCAATAGTTTGTCCAGCCTGAATAGTTGTATAAACTTCTACCGGGACAGATGAAATGTATCCGTCAACAGGTGCTTTAAGAGTGCAATATTTGAGTTGCTGCCTGGAAAGCATAAGGCTCTTTTGGTTGGCGTCTTTTTGGGCTTTAGCTGATTCAAAAGATGCTTGTGCTCCATCCAGATCGCTTTTGCTGAGATTTCCGGCTTCATAAAGAGATCTGGAACGCTCGTATTCAGCTTTTGCCTGCTTGAATTGAGCTTCTGTTTGATTTAACTGAGCTTTAGACTGATTTGCCTGGAGTTCATAATCTGTGGTATCAAGTTTTGCAATCACATCACCCTTTTGAACCTTATTCCCGGGTTTTGCCGGTAATTCACGTATTTCACCGGATACCCTGAAACTTAGTACTGTCTCAAGCGCGGCTTTTGCTGTACCAGAGAAAGATATTTTTCGACCGGACGTGGGTTCTTGAAGCTGGATAGTTACAACAGGCCTGATCACTTTCTGTTCAGGTGTTTCATTGCGGGAACAGGAAACCAGACATAAAGCTACGGAAACACTGATTCCGATGCAATAAACTTTTTTCAGAAATCTCATTTTATTCTCCCTTTTTGGCAGTATGCTGATTAAAGTATGCCTCAAGATTAGTTAAGAATATTTCTTTTTCTTCGGGATTTTTATCTATTTCAAACCAGGAGGCAGATCTTTGAAGTTCAACGATATCTTCCATGTATGTGTATACAGCAATTGTAGCAGCCTGATCCTGGCTGAAAGATTGATTTTGTGCATCCAGAAGATCCAGGATAGAGACAGTGCCCTGAGCATATTTGTCCTGGACAATATCCAGGTTTTTATGGGCGCTTTCTGCGGCTTGTCTGCTTAACTGAATGTTTGGCCACGAACTTCCTATTGAAAGAACGGCCGTGCGTGTTCTTTGCTCGACAAGCTGTGAAACTTGAGTTTTCTTTTCAATGGTTTTTTCAAGATCAGCTTTGTTTTTTGCAACTTTAAAAAAACGGCCGCCCCCTTCAAAAAGAGGGAGAGATGCTGATAGTGTAGCCATCCATTCGTTGCGGTCTGGTTCCTCTGTAGAAAATATCGGGTCGGAAAGAGTTGGCCCAATTACCTTTTCACTTAGTTCTCGGTCATAGGAGAAACCGGCATAAACGTCCGGCAATATGAATCTGCGTTTTGATAAACCCAGCAGTACTTTCTGTGCCTTTATTGCATGGTTCATAGTCTGAATCTCAGGAGAATTTTCAAGAGCTGCACTCACTAAAAAATTTTCAAAGTTAATCAATTGTTCCTGGTTGTAGACAAGATTTTTAAGACGATCATCCAGAAAATAGTATTCTCTCTCACCCAGTATTATATTTTGAGGAGTCCATTTAGTGTTTTGATCAATACCAAGAACCTGATTTAATGCTATTCTGGTTTGCTGAACATTTTTCTCTGCATTAATAACTGAGCTTTTTTGCTGGGCTTCTTCTGCTTCCCACCTGTAAACCTCTTCTGGTCCAGAAGTTCCAACTTTTTTTCGTAGTCTGGCTAGATCAAGATTCTTTTGAGTAAGTTTCAAGTTGTCGGTTTCTATCTTTAGAAGAGCTTCAGACGACAAATATGAAAGGAAATATTTTGCGGCAGATTCAATAATATCCAGACGCTGCGTTTCTGTTTCTAGTTTACTTGAAAGGTAAGTTTGACCTGTTGCGCGGAAATTACTGATTATTGAATCGCTGAAAACCATCTGGCTGACTGAAATTCTTGCCGAAGTCCGGTTTTCAGGCTGTAATCCCATGGATGTTTCTGCCCTGTCTTTATCAACCTGGTAATACCTGGTATTTCCATCTAATTGAGGAAACATACTGCTCAGAGCTATGTTTTTGTCCTGTCGGGCACTTTCCTGGGCAGATTTTTTTATTGCAAGGTTTATATTGTTTTTTAACGCAATTTGTATTGATTTTTCCATTGTTAGCAGCTTGCCCGATTGCAAATCTTCCCAATAAAGCACATTAGCATTTAATAGTGTTTGAAAATTAGGATTGAAACCAATTTTGTGAGCAGTTTTCCCGTTGATTGTCAGCTTTTCATCGATTGGCATAAAAACAGAAAGTTCGTTAGGTGATGTTCCCATCAAAATTTGCTGGATATTCAGCGCTGACCTTCTGGCATGACGCTTATCCAATATAGGTGCCTGACCGGCCAGTACACCTTTTTCAACATCTACAATACCCATCATTGAAAAAGACGGGATTTTTTTGACATTGATTCCGGCTATAAGTTTCTGGAATTCCGATGTATTCATACGTAAAGGCGGAGTGATATAAACAGCTTCAATTTTATCATCCAGTTGTGCGAGGATATCATCGGCTTTTGTATCCATTGGTACCAGAACTAATTCGACCCCGGATTTTTTTTCAATACTGGTTGTAGCTTCATTCATTTCGGTGTCAGGAGTACCTTCAATAAATGCTGAATCAACGAGAATATGGACTTTTTTGAAAGGTATTAATGATTTAAATACTTTTAAGTCATTTGTCAACTGGAAGGGAACAACAACGAAAGTAAAGTTTGGCACCAACGAGCGTCCTTTATCATCGTAAAGCAAGCCAAGCGCGTCTACATCTTCATAAAGGCCGCCGCCGATAACAGGTTTAGACAACTTTCCTTTATAATGAATAGCGGCATGTGTAACCAGGGGACCTATTGTTATGATGTAATCAACTTCTGGATCGTTAAGTGCATTATTCAGAACCTTGTCCATTTCGTTTAATTTCCAGTTGGCGTTAAAGTCAGGAATATCTTTAAAAATCACGACAAAATCATCGTCAACTAAAACATTAAGTTCCTTTTTGATTTTGGCTTTCTGCTCATTGAGAAGTTGTGATTGTCCATCCTGAACAATAGCAATAGTTGCTTTGTTTTTGCTTTCTCCCGATCCTTTGTCAACAGTCTCTGCCAATATGGGGCAGGTAATTATTAGTGATACAAAAAGAGTAGTTAATAGATATGCCGTTTTCATTAGCATTACCTTCCTTTGAAGATATTATCATTTACGATTATTATATGAGTGCTACAGTATTAGTAATTAATATAACTTATTTTTACTGCAAGTTTAAGTTTTTTTACCAGTGAACAGAAAAATGGTTGCGGAATCGTGGAATTTCAAAAAATCATATCCGGCGGGCAAACAGGTGTTGATCGTGCAGCACTTGATGTTGCATTGACAGCAGGTGTTAGGACAGGAGGCTGGTGCCCTAATGGAAGAATAGCTGAGGACGGCATATTGCCTGAGTGTTATATTCTAAAAGAAACACCTCAAAAGAGGTATTCACAGCGTACCGAATGGAATGTCCGTGACAGCGATGGTACTCTCATTTTATCTACGGACCCTTTGACCGGAGGCACTGCATTTACATTGAAGGTTGCAAAACGGCTAAAAAAACCTTGCCTGGTAGTAAATATTAATGACTTCGAAAACAGAGGTGATGATGTATTCAATTGGCTGAAGAAATGCTGTATTGAAACCCTGAATATTGCAGGTCCCAGGGAAACCTCCTGCCCCGGTATTTATGAGAAAGCATATGGTTTTTTGGTATCAGTGATACGCCGAACTGAGAGCCGGTAAAAAAAAGTTGATTCATGGCAAAACAGCAGGTATAATAACGCAGTAGCAAGTGTCGTAAATATTTTAAATTGAACGATAATAAATATATTTTACAGAATTTTTTAAACAGTTTTTCAAAAGGGGAGGATTATGAGAAAGAATTTTTTTGGTAAAAGCGTAATTGTTTTTTTATTGTTAATGGTTATGTTTGCAGGTGTTAAGGCTTCTTTTGCACAAACACCGGAACAGCCGCAGGTTAAAGCACCCCTTCCTCCTGCTGCTGTAACACTTGGGGGCAAATTCAGTTCAGATGACAATACGGGTTATGTTGATATTCTTGCGCCTGTTGTTGGATCTGATACGGCATTTCTCTTTATAGATCCAAGAGTGGCTATTTCCGAGGGGCCGGCAAATGAACAGAATGTAGGTATTGGCGGCCGTACACTGGTGTTTGATGAAAAGTTTATTTTTGGCGGTAACGTTTTTTTTGATACTCGTGAAACAGTTAACAAGAATCGCTTCAATCAGGTTGGTGTTGGCGGTGAGATGTTAACTGACTGGGTTGATGCCAGGATTAATTTTTACTGGCCTCAAGATGATGAAGAAATAATTGATTCATATGACATGCAGGAATCTGAAACTTCAATGGAGTCTTCATGGGGCAGCCCTTATTTTACTGAGAATACTGTAAGTCAGAGTGGTAAACAGGTTGCAACTACCAGGATCACAAACCGGCATTATGACCGATTTGAAAAAGCGCTTGACGGTGTGGATTTTGAGATTGGAGTCAGATTGCCTGTGCTGCAGGATGTAATGGAAACACGTATCTTTGGAGGATACTATTATTACGATAACGATTACGGAAAGGACATCAAAGGATTTAAGGGGCGTCTTGAAGTTCGTGCTATGCCTGCTTTGATATTTGATGCTGAGATTTACGAGAATGATGAGCTTCACGGGACAGATTACTATGTGGGAGCGCGCCTGAATGTTCCTTTTGATTTCGGGAACCTGTTCAGCGGAAAGAACCCGTTTGAAGGAGCCAAAGACTGGTTTACTATGCGGAAAAGGACAATGAAAGAAAGAATGACTGAAATGGTCATTCGTGACATAGATATAATCCTTGATGAGTCTGACTATATTGAAGATGCAAGCAAGCTGAAAGATGAAGTCAGTGTTGAAACAAGGTCGCTTAAAGCGGTTTTACTTGATGATATTACATTTGTTGATAAGGATTTTAACGGCACATCAAACGGTAAATATGAAAATCCATATCCTACAATAGGTAAGGGCGTTAAAAAGGCTTTCGGAAAAAAATACGTATATGTATCCGACGCAAAATCAAGCTACAAGGAAAACGTTACTCTCAGAAAGAATGTAAAACTCTGGGGCAGCGGCGAGGTAATATACGGTTGTGAATCCGGCAAACGTCCGGTGATTGACGGACAGGGTGGGCCTGCTGTTACGATGGCTGACAAATCGCAGGTTTACGGATTTAAGCTAAAGAGCGCATCGGCTTTTGGATTTGTTGATCTTCCCAGAGGAACTTTTCCCCCAGGCGGCGGTGAATATGTTGTGAATCCTTTTGGCAGTGTGAGCGCTTCGGGAAGTGAGGCTAGTCAAATACCCTTCGGCGCTTATGGGGTAGTTGCTTATAATGTTAGTGATTTGGTGATAAGAAATAACGTTATTAATGGCGAGGATGTTGGGGTTTTGATAATTGCTGATTCTTTAAAAGAGCTAGATGTAACAATTGATCAGTGCACAATTAAGAACAGTAATGATTCTGGTGTTGTTATTAATGCTATGTATGGAAGAATAAGGAGGCCAGGTTTTGTTACCGCGTCAGATTCATATATGGGCGAACCAGGAGAATCTTTTAAAGCGGTAATCTCTAACTGTGATATTTCAGAAAATAATAGTGGCGTACAGATTAGTACTTTTAATTACAAAGATACTTCCATTGATTTGCTGAATTCGGTTTTTAGTAAGAATTATGAGAAAAAATTTGAAGGCGGCGGAGATGTTGAGGCTAGTATTCCCACTGAATATTGTGGTGTGCTTATCCGGTCTCGTTATGAAAGAGAGGCACCAGCCAGTGGAGTAAGCGCTTTGGGCTATACCACTCCGGGAGGAGGGTCCAGTACCTCTTCATCGGATGGGGGAAATTATGCTTTAAATATTTCTGATTGTAAGTTTGAAAAAAATGAGGGTGGATTAATTACTGCAATATCCGGGTTTGAAAACGTTCAGCATAATATATCGAGTTCTTCTTTTGCGGAGAATAAAGGTGTTGGTTTTCTGGTAGTGGCAGGATCCAAAAGTGGTAATAAATTCGAAGCTGATATCTCAAATTGTAATATTTCAAAAAACGGTTATTTTGGTGCTAGATTCGATGTAGATGGATTTAAGAAGGCAAGCATAAATGTAAAAGACACGATCGCGAATAGAAATAAAGACAGTGCGGGCATTGAAGGTAGTTTTGATAATCAAAAAACTGTAGTGAACATATCAGGGCTTGAGGCAAAGAAGAATAATCATGGTTTTGGCTTAAGAAGCTATTTGGGCACAACAAAAATAAATATGACAGGTTGTAATTTGTCAAATAACCAAAAGTCAGGAGCGGATATTAATGTTTATAGCAAAGATAATGCAATAGCGAAGATTTTTGGTGAAAATAATGTAATAGCCAATAATGGCGGGGCTGGTCTATATATTGGAACTGATCCTGATGTTAAAAGGGGATATGTTGATTTTGGCGGCGGTGAAAAGGGAAGTATTGGTAAAAATTCAATATATGGTCATGAAAAATATGACATTGTAAATAAGGGGAAGTCAAAGGTGAAAGCTGAGTATAACTGGTGGGGAACAAAGAACCCTAAACCAGGGAAGTTCGGAGGAAAAGTTGATTATAGTAAACCATTATCCAACGATCCAAACGCTAAATAAATGTAATTGAATTATCTATTAAAACGCAGCAGCTGTTTACTCCGGTTGCTGCGTTTTTTTATGTCGGGTTCTTCTCTCTTCTATCTAAGGTTCTTTTTTTAAAATATTAGTTATTATTTGAGCCTAATATATTTTATGATGAGCACTTACTATAATTGAATTTTTAAAATATATTAGTATGGATTTTATGAATAATGTATTTGAACAAATAATTATTTTTGAAAATTATGTCAGGCAAATGCTGGGGAAAATAGACTTTTCATCTGTTTTACTTCCAGTTAACAGACCTGAAGAGAGAAAACTATTTTTAGATAATATCAGCAGCGGGAAAATATATAATCCACAATACATATATCAAACTAGTCCTGAACTTGATTCTTTCCGTAAGTCTTTATCCGAATTTACTTTTGATGATTCTGCTTTAGGAAAATTATACAGCAAGCAGTTGAAAAGGCTTTTAATTGAACTTGATTTTCTGGAATTCAGGCACGACAGGAATTTCAGCGTTTTTTCCGAGAAATTGCATGGTGTATGTGATAAAGAGGTCATCAAAGATGCCAGAAAGATACTTTTAAATACCAGTATGGCAGATTTTAATGAACCTGTTTCAGCTCATGAAGTGTTTGAATCCTTAAAAAATGAATTGGAACGTTTATCTTTGCCCTGGAAGATTGTTCTGGAATCAAATGTAGCTTCAAAGGTTCGTATAGATCCACGGCATAAAAAAGTAATTGTAAATCGGGATCTTAATTATATGTCGAGTGAAATTGAAAGGCTGAAGGTTCATGAAATACAGGTGCATGTTTTAAGAGGCGAAAACGGAAGCAGGCAGCCATTTAAAATGTTTCAGACCGGTTTTGCCGGGTATAATGAAACAGAAGAGGGTTTGGCAGTGTATGCAGAGGATATTTGTTCCTGTTTAGATTGTGCCCAGGAGAAGGTTTATGCAGGGCGTGCTCTGGCTGTTGAGTTATCATTGAAATTGTCTTTCTATGAAACTTATATGGAACTGAATAAATATTTCCCTGAACAGTTAGCATATCGTTTGGTGGAAAGGACAAAAAGAGGACTGGTTGATACTTCCGGGCCTGGCGCATTAATAAAAGATGTGCATTATCTTAGCGGAAGGAAAAAGATCAAGGAATTCGTTCAGAATGGCAATAATATTAATCTTTTATATGTTGGTAAGGTTTCATTGAATGATATTATTTTAATCGAAAAAATGCTGGATGAAGGAATAATTGAAGATCCATATCATATTCCGGATTTTTTAACATTGGAGAAATAATGTATCCAAATACAGCACAAAAAGAACGGCCTGAAATTCTTCCGGAAGGAAGCTGGGGCTGGTTTGGACAAAGGGCGCACGATGGGGTGTCAATGTGCCATTTAATACCATTTTCCTTTATTTACAGTTGTGATTCCGGACCGGAAGTTACAGCATTTTCTAACAATATTACTCCTTTTTCTGTTGAAAAGATGTTGGGATTCAGAAGGTTCTGGAGCAATAAAAGCCTGGATCAGTCTGTTTCAGGTGTCGAAGGACAGAGATTCTATAGTTTCCTGGATACACTTAAGAAGCCTGTATATTTTCTTTGCTATAGGTCCTTTGGCGAACTGGAAAATCTTGTAAGTAAACAGAAAAACTTTCTGATTGTGGCTGTTCCAGAAAGAATTAAGAATTTTTTTGACAATAAAATTATTTTTCGAAGGCTTTTGAAGAAACTTGGCATTCCAAAAATACCTGGAGAAACAGCTGAACTTGGTAATATTCGCTTTCCCGAAATTGTAGCAAAGTTCGGCAGAAGGCCGGTTGTTCAGTTTCCTTATGGGTCTTCAGGGTTGAATACATTCTTTATTGAGACATCGGAGGATCTGGATAAAATTCAAAAAAGCAATATTGATAAGACTGCAATTTTATCCCGATATCTTAACGGATATTCTCTAAATATAAATGCAGTAGTATTTAATGATAAAGGCCAGATATCCGTCCATGTCAGTCAGCCTTCTTTACAGATTGTTGGCCCTGAATCTTGTGCCATGCGCGAAACAATCTATTGTGGAAATGATTTTACTTCGGTTAGATTCCTGGACAGTAAAATTGTTGATGAAGTTCGTGAATACACTCGTACTATAGGTAAAATGATGGCGCATTATGGTTATAAAGGAATATTCGGGATCGATTTTATTGTTCATGAAGGGAAACCTTATCCTTTGGAAATTAATCCACGTTTCCAGAATTCAACGCCGTTGCAAACACTTGCCGAGACAAAAGAGGGCGCGGTTCCTATTGTTTTTTATCATATAAATAGTTTTTTAAATGAGTATGTATTAAAAGATTATCTCAATGAAAATAATAGGGAAGTAGTTTTATCCGGTTCTCAACTGATCCTTCACAACCTGCATAAGGAAACCTGTGTTGCTACGGGCCATGTAAAATCTGGAGTTTATAGAGTTAAAGATAGTGAGATTGAATTTATAAGAGATGATGTAACATTAACTGACAGCGTTGCAGAAAACGAAATTGTTGTTGCCGGAGGAATGCCACAAGGTATGAGTGTTGAATCCGGTGCGCCTGTATTAAAAATGCAGAGATGGGGCAGTGTTCTTGGGCCTGATTTAATAAATCTTAATGCTGAATCTGAAAAAATAGCAAAATTTTTATATGATAAACTGAAACTGGTTCCAGCTGATTCAATGTCTGCTGTGCCTTGTGAATTTGGGCATACAGGTTTGTAACCTGTCCAAATAAATATATGATATTTTTTATGTTAAACAAATTGTCAGGATAGAAAAAAATGAAAGACACTTTAAAAAGAGATGCGTCAGCTTATCAGGGCAAGACACCGACAGTTCCAGAAACGTCAGCGCCATTTTTTATTGCTGCAAAGAAATTTGATGGACTTGAAGCAGAATATAACGGGAAGCTTATTGATCAATTCAATAAACATTTGAAGATAAACACTGAATTCAATGCATTTAGATTAAATAGAGAAGAGTGTGAAGTTTCTCCTGATAAAATAGTAATAATTGATGCATCTAACGACAGCCTGCCTCTTTCTCATGAATCCATGCGGATTTTCAAAACCAGTTTAGATAAAAAAGGAGTGCAAATTCCGATAGTTGTAGTTAATGAAAGAGATGAACTGCTAAAGGCTCTTGATGGAAATGCACATGATACCCTTGTGTTTAGTCAGTGTGTTGACAAGAGAGCATATGATTTGTCCCTTTGTAATGTAATAGAAGAAAATGGTGCTGTAGTAGTGCCGGGTAAATTGACTGCTCCGGGAAGTGTATTTTCAGATAAAGCCAGAACGTACGATCTTCTTTCGAAAAATTCTTCTGAATGGGATCTTGTTGCACATTTTTACGCGGTTCATGTTGGTGATGATTCGGTGGAAGAGGTAGTTGAAAGGATCATGGCAGCGGTGGATGATATGGAATGTCAGCTGGGGATTAAGAAATTTTTTATTAAACCGGCTGAAGGCGGAGGAGGACTCGGAGGTTTCAGAATACTCAAACACGGTGATGATTATCTGTTGCCGGATATGTCAAAGGTTTCAGAAAAATCTTCAGTCGCTCATCCCAGCTTTATTGATTTTGACGCAGATAATCCGCATGTAATAAGAGAACTACTTTGGATCTATGACCTTTTTAAAACGGAGGAATCAACCCGGGATACTTATTTAAAATTAAACATTGAACAAATGCAGAAAGAAATGGGATTGAGTTCACGAGAAGAAACAATGAAAGCATATTTAGGTGTATCCGGGGAAAAACAGCATGAAGCAATGGGAAAAGAGGCTAAGACCCGTGCTGAAACAGCGCAAACTATCGTTAATGCCGTTTGTGATTTTGAAAACAAATTTCAGAAAAGATATCATCCTATTGTAAACCGTCAAATTGAATTCGGAACATGGGGATTAAGGGCTCATTACAGGCTTTCAACAGAAGGAATTATACTTGAGACAATATATTCAAGAATCTTTCAAATAGAATTTTCACCTGATGGAATAGGGTATGTTGGAGCTGACAATATTTCTAACAAGCAAACAGGTGCTCTGGAAATTGTTAGACTAGTTCCGATAAATAAGTTAATGGTTAATGCGATAGGCGGTGAAGCTCAATTGTTTCGTGCTTTGTCCAGCGGTGCAAAGGCAATGGTTCAATTGCTTGAGAGTCTTCCTGAAGAAGAACGCTGCAGGGTTCCTGTAAGAGTGCAAATTGATTTAGCTGCTCCTTCTGCTTTGTTATGTGAAGGGAATGCTGATACAGCACGAGGCCTTTCTCTTGCATCAAATTGGGAAAGACTCATCAGAAATTCAAATGAATGGTTGGAAGATGCTCTTTCGTACTATTCCTGGAAAAAATCTTGAGAAAACAGGAATGTAAATTTCAAATTAAGAGATTGATTTAGATATGAAGCAAAAAGATTTTTCGCTCAAAGGAAAAACTGCTTTAGTTACCGGTGCTGCACGCCGTCTTGGAAGGGCTATTTGTATTGCATTAGCAAAAAAGGGCGTAAATATTTTAGTTCATTACAATGAATCAGAGACAGAAGCCAATATATTAAAAGATGAGATTCGTGCTTTAGGAGTTAACGTATGGACTATTAAGGCAGACCTTGAATCCAGAGATCAATGTGATGATCTTATTTCAAGATGTCTTCAAATAGCAGGTGATATTCATATCTTGATTAACAATGCATCAATTTTCCCTTCAGACAGATTGTTGGAGTTTTCCATTGAAGATCTTTTGAAGAATCTTCAAATTAATGCTGTAGCCCCATTTATCCTTTCCCGTAAATTTGTTAAAACAGGCAGTACAGGAAGAATTATAAACCTGCTTGACTCCAGAATTACTGGCTATGACAGGGATCATGCTGCATATGATTTAAGTAAAAAACTTCTTCTTGAAATGACAAAAATGTTGGCTCTTGAACTTGCCCCCGACATAACAGTAAATGCGGTTGCTCCAGGTCTTGTTCTGCCTCCAGAAGGCACCGATATGTCTTATGTTGAAGAAAGAGCAAAGATGATTCCTTTAGAACAGCACGGTTGTGAAAAGGATGTTTCTGATGCAGTGTTGTTTCTGTTGCAAAGTAGTTTTACTACCGGGCAGGTATTGTTTGTGGATGGAGGACGGCATCTAAAAGGCACTTCTTTTACCAAATAGGGAGAAGCGATTGAAATCAGTTGCTAGTTATTCATTTCTTAGTATCCTATTAGCCGCATTTATTTCTGTTTCATGCAGCAGCTCTCAGATTTTTCAAAAAACAAAAACTGAAATTTCCGAAAAGATAATTCAGTATTACGATAAAAAAGATAAAGAAATATCAGTTAAGTTCCTCAAGTTTAACCAGGAAAATGCGAAAACCGTTAAAGTACTGGTAAAACTAACCTGGCCAAATTTTGCAACTCTAGGGAAGAATGTAGATGTAGTTGTGAGAAAAGAAGATGCTGGCTGGGAAGTGATTAGTGAGATGGATAAGTAAGTATAAAGAATAATGAATGTCGAACACCGATTTAAGAATATCGAATTAAAAGCAAAAGAAACTAACTCGTAACTAGACGCCGTAGCATAATCGAGCGACAATAATTACTATAAAAGATGTTTCCCGCAAAGATTTAAAAAAAAGAATAATGAATCCTCCCAAACTAAAATTAATTAGTTAGTTGGCTTGATTCTTTCCATTTATCAGGAATATCAATTTCTATATTATGTTAAATCTTTCAAGAATGGCTTAAAGAAATAATGAACTAGTGATAATATTATAACACTTGTTATCACAGCGATAGTTATATTCAAAGACGGGCCTGTGATTGCAACTCCCAACGCAGTACCTGATGCAGGGGGATGTTCTGTATCTGTAATTACCATTATGAAAATCGAGAAACCAACAGCAAATGAGTATGCAATAATAGAGGGTAAAAATAAATGGTGCGGAATTAGCGCACATAAAGATCCAAAGAAGAGTCCCACCAAATGACCTCCTATAATATTCCTTGGTTTAGCAGTAATGCTTTTCGGCATTGCAAATACAATAAAGGCAGTAGAGGCTATTGATGCTATTATTACCGCGTATTGTAAACTCAAAAATAAAAGCACTATGAATGTTGTAAAAGTAGCAAAAAGACTCTGAAATACATAATTTTTCCAAAATAATCTAAATTCTTCAACCATTTTAATTACTGATCTCTTCATAAATTAACTCCAATTGTTATTACTTATAAAATCGACTAAAGAGCAGCACTAAAAAATCACTTAACTATTTTATATGCGTAGCGTTTCCACAATATATATTTTTATGTTAAAGGTTAATATTTGGTCATAATAGTGTTTATTCGTTTATTTCAAGACCTTTGTTTTTTAAGTATGTTTTTACCTCCCCAATACTCAGCGTGCGATAGTGAAAAACAGAAGCCGCAAGAAGAATATTTGCTCCGCCTTTTATAACACCTTCATAAAAATGTTCAAGTGTTCCTGCTCCGCCGGAAGCAATGACAGGAAGGTTCACTGTATCTGAAATAGCTTTGGTAAATTCCAGGTCATAGCCTGTTTGTGTACCGTCACCGTCCATGCTTGTCGGGAGGATAGTGCCTGCTCCAAGATTCTGACACTCTTTTGCCCAGGCAACGGCATCTTTGTTTACCGGTTTTGTGCCGCCGGAAACGACCAGCTCAAATCCTGAAGGGACTTCAGTGTTTCTTCTGGCATCGATGGCCACAACTATCTTTTCGGAACCGAACTTTTCTGCTGCCTGCTTAATAAGTTCCGGGTCTTTGACCGCAGCGCTGTTCATAGAAACTTTTGAAGCACCCGCATCGAGGACCATTCCAATATCTTCCAGGCTGGAGATGCCGCCACCCACCGTTAAAGGTATGTCGATAACTACGGAAACATCTTTGACCCATTTAAGCCTTGTCTTTCTGTTTTCAAGCGTTGCCGCAATGTCCAGCATAGCCAGCTCATCAGCGCCTTCCTTCTGGTAAAAAGCTGCATTCTCAACAGGATCGCCCGCATCTTTCAGGTCGACAAAATGTATCCCTTTTACTATTCTGCCCTCTTTCATATCCAAACACGGCATTATCTTTATCTGGTTCATGTAACCTCCCTTTTAGTTTCAAGTATTTTTAGTAGTAGATGCGGTATTATACCCGTTTAAATTGCTTCCATTGTTGATGGTGGTTTCGTTGCAATATTATACGTTACACTCACCACTCCCGGCACATTTTCCAGTATCAATCTTGAGAGTTCCATAAGGGTCTCGTAGGAAAGATTTGTGGGTGTGGCCGTCCTTGCATCAATGCTGTTCCAGCAACGTATCTCTATCTGCAACCCGAAATCTCTTTTGCCGTTGCGCATACCGGTTACCCTGTCATTGTGCAGAATGGCCATGTATTGGAAAGCAGCTACATCAGCAAGAATCTCTTCCGTTATAACTGTTGCCTGCCGAACAAGCTCGATCTTTTCAGGCGTGGCTTCACCAATGACTCTTGCGGAAAGCGCAGGTCCCGGGAAAGGCATGCGGTTGTAGATGGATGGAGGCAAATCCAGTGCTTTGGCTACTTTTCTGACCCCATCTTTTCTGATCTGTACAAGGGGTTCGATGATTTTGTAGCCGAACATTTCCTGAGGATCGATGCCCAGCTGCTCAAAAACATTGTGTTGGCGCTTGATGCCTGCTACAGTTTCATCAACATCGGTCAGTATTGTTCCCTGAAGAAGATATTTTGAACCGCTTTCTTTTACAAGCTCACCGAAAACATTTTTATAGAACGTCTGCGTTATGGCTTCTCTTTTTTGTTCAGGGTCAGTGATGCCTTTAAGCGCGCTGAAAAATTTTTCTTTCGCATCGATAATGATGACTTCAACGCCATGTTTCTTGAAAAGCTTAACGATCTGTTGAGGCTCGTCTTTTCGCATAAGGCCATTTTCTATGAAATATGTTTTAAGCCTTTTCCCAAGCGCTTTGTGACCAAGCATAGTGACTGCCGCAGAATCTACACCTCCGGAAAGAGCGTTGATGGCTATGCCATTTCCTACAAGAGACGATATCTCTTTTACTTTCTTTTCGATGAACTGGTTCGTATTCAGTTCCTGCAATGTAATCTCATTTGTTTTCATTTACCTCTCCTTTTTTTATAGTTTATTTAATTAAACAGTCAAGTTTGTTTGACTTCAGAATTAATCGGACAGATTTTATAATATAATTAAGGTGTACTTTTGAAAAGTAAAAGGAGTTTTAAAATGGGAAAAAGAAGGAACACGGAATCTGTTGTAAGAGAAATTCGCAGGAAAACCAGACGCAAATTCAGTGCAGAAGAAAAAATAAGAATAGTTTTAGAAGCACTTTGCGTAAGAGACTGGAAGACGAGGACGTGAGAGGGGATATTATCACAATAAATGAGTATTGAACAAGGATTGAAGATTTAAGGATATCGAATTAAAAGCAAAAGAAACTAATCCGCAACTAGATGCCGCAGCAAAAACGAGAGATAAAAATTACTATAAAAGATGTTTTCCGTAAAGATTTAAAAAAAAGAATAATGAATCCTCCTAAACTAAAATTAATTAGTTAGTTGGGCTGTTCTGGGTTTCATCCTTTATTCACTATTCAAGGCATGACTCCGATTCTTCCTTATGCCGTTGGCATTTCGCCAATTGAATCCTCATTGGGGATTCCAATCGAAAAGTGCCACTGAACAATCTTCCAGTCATTCTGCTCCTTTTGGAAGACTGCAGTCAATCGGACCGGCATTTCCTTGCCATCTGGGAGTTTGAGTATGGGGTGTCCCGCTACCCAACCGATTGAACCGTCACGATAAGCTTGAGGGGTATCTGCCAGGATTTTAAATCCATCCATTTTTTTTAGCTGGGTCGTGAATACCTTGGTAATTGTGGCGTAACCGGACCACCATTCCGTCGGGTCAGTGCCAATCGCAAGTACGCCAGACTCCTGCGAAAAGTAGTCTTCGAAAAATGAATAGTCCCCACTTGACAGGGCTTCGCAAATTCCAAGATAAAGCTCCTTCAATTCGCTTGAGTGTTCCATAGATAGTTTCTCCTTTTTGATTGTTGTAAATAGACCGTAAGGGTCTAATATTGTTTAATTATTATTTCAATCTAATGTTTGAAATGACTTTTGGCGTGTATGCGACATAAAGTCGATTTCCTTGTTGGGAGATTTCTTACTTATCAAAAAGCCATTTCTTGGCGTTCTCGATATCCTTAAAAACCATGAGATTGTGACCTCTGTTGCGCGTAACATCTTCAAGAAATCCCGACTCGTCAAAAGAGGGAGGAACCACAAGGGCTTTCTTGAGTGTGCGCAATACTCCAGATTTGTCCATAACTTCGGGGCTATAATACAAATCTGAAATTGATATATCGACAGTAGCCGCACTCATG
Source organism: Candidatus Theseobacter exili (assembly GCA_030765365.1). Classification (GTDB taxonomy): domain Bacteria; phylum Auribacterota; class JACPWU01; order Theseobacterales; family Theseobacteraceae; genus Theseobacter; species Theseobacter exili. Next base: position 25,368 of record JAVCCS010000076.1, on the reverse strand, counting down.
TTATTGAGCAGTCGATGGCATCCTGTTTTCGCAGACATACGGGCTACTTCTGGAGCAATCTCAGTAATCAGTTCTATAGTCACCCTGCCTTGGAAGCACAAGAAAATGCAGTCGATATCAGAATCATAGCGAAGTTCATGTGACATATCTAATCTCCCAACATCTTATTATATAGAATTCTGCAATATGGGGGTAATTTATTATTTAAAATAAAATGTTTTCGCAATTCATATTAATATCTAAATTATTATAACATCTTCATAAGGAATGGTTACTATTATATATTATAAAAATCTTCGTGGTTATGTGTCTTTGTGCGAATTATGTTTTAGTTCAATTTTCATTACTGGATTATACTGCGGCGTTTAGTTGCGAGGTGGTTTCTTTTGCTTTTACTTCGACATTCTTTAATCGGTGTTCGACATTCGATATTCTCTTTATGCTCCTTAACCAATGAATACTATTGTCTACATTGCCTGAGAATGATATTTTATATAAATGGATTTTGAGGAGATAGAAAATGATAAAGATATTTAAATATACTGATAAAGATTTTAACGAAGAAGTTTTAACCGCAGAGCAGGCGTGGGTGCCTGATCCTTCTATTGAAAATTCAGCGGCAGAAATTCTTGCAGAAGTCCGCAAGAATGGTGACGCAGCAGTAATTGCGTTTACTGAGAAGTTTGATGGTGTTGCATTGGATAAAGATTCTTTAGAGGTAACGGCTGATGAAATAGATAAGGCATACAATTCTATTTCGGGTGAATTTAAGGACCATTTAAAAGCTATAGCTTCAAATATTGAAAAGTTTCAGCGAAAGAGGATTGAATCAAGCTGGGAATGTATACAGGATGGCGATATCAAGGTTTCTCAAATTGAGAGACCTGTTAGCCGCGTGGGCCTGTATGTCCCTGGCGGAACGGCTCCTCTTGTTTCAACTGTCCTTATGAGTGCTATCCCGGCAAAGGTTGCAGGTGTTAAAGATATTATTGTTGTGTCTCCTCCAACTGAAAACGGTGATATCCACCCTAAAATTCTTGCTGCATGCAAAATATCCGGTGTTAACCGTGTTTTCAGGACTGGTGGAGCTCAGGCTATTGGTGCATTGGCTTACGGGACAGAAACCATTCGGAAAGTTGACGTAATAGCAGGGCCTGGAAATGCATACGTAACTGCTGCCAAAAGACAGGTTTTTGGAATTGTCGGAATTGATATGGTTGCAGGGCCAAGCGAAATTTTAATTATTGCTGATGATACAGCACGAGCGGATTATATTGCGGCTGATATGCTTAGTCAGGCTGAACATGATTCAAGGGCCAGGACTTTTCTTTTAACTCCAAGTGAGGAGTTGGCAGTTAGTGTGCAAAAGCAGATAGATACGCAGCTTTCGGCTTTGACCAGAGAAGAAACTGCTGTTGAGTCTATTGACAACAGGTCCGCAATATTTCAGGTAAAAGACCTTGCTGAGGCTGTGGTAGTTGCAAACAAAATTGGACCTGAGCATCTTGAACTCGTTGTATCAAATCCTGACAGTTTTATAGACAGAATACAGAATGCAGGGGCAATTTTTGTTGGTCAGTATACACCCGAAGCTGTGGGGGATTATATTGCAGGAGCAAGTCACGTATTGCCTACAAACGGAACAAGCAGGTTTTTTTCAGCTTTGTCAGTAGAGAATTTTGTTAAGAGGATTAACGTAATAAACTGTTCAGCAGAGGGTCTTTCTTTCTGGGAAAAAACTATTCTTGAAATAGCCAATACAGAAGGCCTTGATGCACATGCGCGTTCAGTGAGCATCAGGCGGAAAAAGAATGAAGATAATTGAAGCAAAATCAATTTCTAAAACCTATCTTTGCGGCATATTTTCCCGTAAAAAAGTTCAGGCGCTTAAAAGTGTTTCTTTAAACGTCAATAAAGGTGAGATTTTTGGGCTTTTGGGCCCTAACGGTGCTGGTAAAACAACCTTTGTTAAAATTCTTCTTGGTATTGTTAAAGCAGGCAAAGGTGAAGCTTCGCTTTTTGACGTTCCGGTTTCAAGCTCTGCATCCAGAATACGCGTTGGGTATCTTTCAGAAAACCATAGATATCCATCTTTTATGACGGCTAAAAGTCTTTTGCATTTTATGGGGAGGCTTTCAGGTATTGAAAAGAGTTTGAGAACTCAACGGATAGGAAAACTTCTTAAAGATGTTGGTCTTGCAGATGTATTGGATATGGAAGTAGGAAAATTTTCAAAAGGGATGCTTCAGCGGTTGGGCGTTGCACAGGCATTGCTTTCTGATCCTGATCTTATTGTTTTGGATGAGCCTACCGGCGGAGTTGATCCTGTCGGCAGAAAAGAAATAAGAGATATACTCCTGAACCTTAAATCTCAGGGTAAAACTATGTTCCTTAATTCGCATCTTCTTTCGGAAGTGGAAATGATCTGTGACAGAGTAGCTATTCTTAACAAGGGAAAACTGCTTAAGGTGGGATCAGTCAGGGACCTGACAAGACATACTCAGGAATACAGAATTGAATTAAGGGATCCTTTGAATAATTATAAGGAAGTTCTGGGCAGTAAAGCTGAAACACTTGATAGCGATAACCGGTGTTTCAGAATACATATAGGAAAAATTGATGAACTGGACAAGATAATAGATGAATTAAGAAAAATGAAGATTGGAATAGATGCAGTTATACCAGAGAAAAGCTCTCTTGAAGATATGTTTATTGAAACACTGAAGGGTAATTAAGAAATGGCATTGTTTGGGTTGATTTTAAATACAATTCACGAATCGATGAAAAGAAAGATGTTTATTCTTTTCTTTGGTTTTTCAACACTGATTCTTATCCTTTTTTTATTTGTGCTTAATGTGGATATTATTGATAAGGGTATAGGTACAATAAAGCTAATTGCTTACAATGATGCTTCGGTAGATCTTGTACAGTTAGTGCGTACTTCACAGGCTGTTGTTGCAGCGGTATTATTTGTTTTCGGGATATTAGTGTCAACTTTAGCTACTGCAAGTATTATCCCCGGTTTTCAGATGCCTGGTTATATTGATTTAGTCCTTTCCAAGCCAGTTTCGCGTCCAGTTATTATCCTGGGAAAGTATTTTGGTGCAGTAATCATAGTTGGTATTAATGTTTTTTACCTGGTAGGTGGTGTCTGGCTTATTTTATCAGCAAAAACCGGTATTTGGAATTTCGGCTTTCTTGCTTCCGGTGGGACTATACTTGTCACTTACGCAATAATTATGGCTGTAATGACTTTTTTGGGAATATTTACTAAAAGCACGGTGCTGTCAATTCTTATAGCATATGTTTTTTTGAATTTTATGAGTTTTATTCTGGTTACTCTTGTAAAGGTGCCTAATGTTTTTCGTCTTTTAAGCCCTTTCTGGAAAAAGGCTGCAACAGCACTCTACCATTTTTTTCCTAAATTATTCGAATTGTTCGCAATGACTGGAATTCTGGTTAAAGGGGACAGTGTACCTGACTGGTCTGTGCTTTGGACATCAGTAATTTTTGGAGTTGTTTTTCTTGGGTTTTCAATGCTTCTTTTTTCAAGAAAAGACTATTAGTACAGCATTTCCTTGTTTTTTCTTCTATGAAACAAAAAATTCATAAAATTTTTGTATATATATGTAATAATACTTGAAACAATTTCTAGATACTGGATAGGTGGAGAAATGAGTATTAATTATTTTCGTTCAGCAATTGAGAATATGGAAGGTTATGTTCCCGGAGAACAACCTATAGGCAAGAAGTTTATTAAATTGAATACCAATGAAAATCCGTATCCTCCTTCACCAAAGGTTTTTGATGCGGTTAAAGCTCGTCTTAACGAATCAATGAGGCTTTATCCTGATTCGGCAATGACAAAGGTCAAAGAAAAAGCTGCTACTATATATGGGGTTGATTCGGGGGAGATCCTGGTAGGGAATGGTTCTGATGATATTTTGTCTATTTTAATAAGGACAGTTGTTGGCAAATCGGATTCTGTTGCCTTGACTGAGCCAACGTATAGTCTGTACAAAACATTAGCCGAAATTCAGGAAGGCAGGATTGAAAAGTATCCGTTAACTGAAGGTGTTTGTATCCCAGAGGAAATGTTTTCAAGCAAGGCAAAACTTGTTTTTTTAGCAAGACCTAATGCTCCAACCGGAGCATCTTTTGCTTTAGATGAAGTTGAACGCCTTGCCCGGTCAATTAAAGGGGTATTGTTGATTGATGAGGCTTACGCTGACTTTGCTGATGATAATTGCTTAGAGCTATACAGACGGTGCGATAATATCGTTTTATCAAGAACTCTTTCAAAATCCTATTCTCTTGCGGGAATACGCTTAGGTCTAGCTATTGGGAGACCTGAAGTTATTACTCAAATGACGAAGGTCAAGGACTCCTATAATGTAAACGCTTTGACTGGTGCAGCTGCAATTGCTGCTTTGGATGATGTCGATCACATGCAGAAAAATGTTCAGATTGTGAAAAGAGACAGGGCCTTTTTAAAGGTAGGGCTGTCAAGAATGGGGATAGAATCTTTCCCATCTCAGGCAAATTTTGTTATGACTCGTTTTGCAGAGAATGGGAAAGCAAAAAGTATATTTTCCAAGCTAAGAGAAGCAGGATTTCTCGTTCGCTATTTTCATCTTGATTATTTAGGTGAGTGTTTGAGGATAACAGTTGGAAAGCATCAGGAAGTAGTAGCATTTCTTGATGTTTTGGATAAAATTTTACACGGAGATAGAAAATGACTACACGAAAAGCACAAGTGAAAAGGGAAACTAAAGAAACAAATATTGATGTTGACTTGTGTTTGGATGGAGCAGGTGAGTATTCAATTAACACCGGAGTTGGTTTTTTGGATCATATGCTTGAGCTTTTTTCAAAACATGGTTTTTTCAATCTGAAAATTTCCGCAAAAGGAGATTTGCATGTTGATGAGCATCATACAGTTGAAGATATAGGTATTGTTCTGGGTGGAGCTTTCAAAAAAGCGCTTGGGGACTGTTCAGGCATAGCACGATATGGATTTAGTGTTGTTCCAATGGATGAATCTCTTGGTCAGGTTACAGTTGATATAAGCGGAAGACCCTGCCTGGAATACAGAATCAAGTGCCGAAAAAGAAAATCCGGCTCATTTGATCTTCAAATGATTGAGGAATTTTTCAGGGCTTTTGCTGTTAAAGCTGAAATCACGATTCATATTGAATCTCCATACGGAGTAAATGCACATCATGTGTATGAATCTGTTTTTAAAGCTTTTGGAAGAGCGATGGATATTGCAACATCAATAGAACCACGAAGAAAGGGTATCCCTTCATCAAAGGGAATTTTGTAGAGAAAACAGGAATATAATGTCAATCGCAATTATAGATTATGGAATGGGAAATCTCAGAAGTGTTCAGAAGGCGCTTGAACATTTGGGGTATGAAACTGTTGTAACATCTAATCCGGACGAAATTGTCTCGTCAGATAAAGTTGTGTTTCCCGGGGTTGGTGCGTTTGGTGATTGTATGAAGAACCTGGAAAACCTTGGACTCATTAATACAATCAATGAAGTTATAAATCTGGGAAAACCTTTTCTAGGTATTTGTCTTGGGCTTCAGTCGCTTTTTTCTGAGAGCGATGAAAGTCAAATTTACAAGGGTTTAGATGTTATACTGGGAAAAGTTGAACGTTTTCCCGAAGGATTAAAAATCCCTCATATGGGATGGAACCAGGTAGTTTTTACTGAAAAAGGGCGGACCTGTCCAATCCTAAAAGGGATTGAAGAAGGAACCTTTTTCTATTTTGTTCATTCTTATTTTGTTCATCCTTCTGATAAGTCTTGTGTTGCTCTTGAATCTGAATACGGAGATTTATTTACAGCCATGATTTGGAAAGATAATATTTTTGCTCTTCAGTTCCATCCTGAAAAGAGCCAGAAGCAGGGACTTAAGCTTCTGGATAACTTTGGTAAATTATAGTCATATATTTGGAGTATAACGAATGATGATTTTCCCCGCGGTAGATATAAAAGGAGGAAGGTGTGTCAGGCTTTATCAGGGTAAAGCTGATGCTGAGACAGTATACGATGAAGTACCAGTAAATGCTGCTTTAAAATGGCAGGGAAAGGGTGCACAATATTTGCATCTTGTTGATCTTGATGGAGCATTTCAGGGTAGTCCGGTTCAAATACATATTGTTAAAGATATTGTAAAGCAGCTTAATATTCCGATAGAACTGGGTGGCGGTATTAGAACTTTGAATGATCTGGAAGTTGTGTTTAATGCAGGGGTACATCGCGCAATACTTGGAACAAGCGCTTACAAATCAGTTGATTTCTTGGAAAAGGCATTAGATTTATACTCAGATCAAATAGCAGTTGCTCTTGATGCGCGTGACGGGAAGTTGGTTGCAAAAGGCTGGGTTGAGGATACTGGTAAAGACGTTCTGGATTTTTCTAAAGAACTTGAAAATTTGGGTGTGAAGACTGTAATTTACACTGATGTTAAGTGTGATGGAACACTTAAGGGACCAAATTATGATGCGTTAGAGCGTCTTATTGATAATACTTCGATGAATGTAATAGCATCGGGAGGAATTTCCTGTAAAGAAGATGTAGTTCGTCTAAAAGAAATGAAAAATCCACAATTAGAAGGTGTCATTGTTGGCCAGGCTCTTTATACAGGAAACGTAAAATTAGAAGAAATAATCTAGATAAGGTGTATGTTCTATGTTGGCTAAACGTATTATCCCTTGCCTTGATGTAACAGGAGGGCGTGTTGTTAAGGGAACGAAGTTTGTAAATCTGAGAGATGCAGGCGATCCTGTTGAAGCTGCAAGTTTTTATGATAAAGAAGGAGCTGATGAGCTTGTATTTCTTGATATTACTGCATCGTCTGATGAAAGAAAGATAATGCTTGATGTAGTTGCAAGGACTGCTGAACGTGTTTTTATACCTCTTACTGTTGGTGGAGGTATACGCAATCTTGACGATATTCGTGCTCTTCTGAAAGCAGGGGCAGATAAAGTATCCATCAATACTGCTGCAGTTAATAACCCGGACTTTGTTAAGAGTGCTGCGGATCGGTTTGGAAGCCAGTGTATTGTTGTAGCTGTAGATGCTAAAAGAAAAAGCGATGTTACAGAAAGAGGGCTTTCCTGGGAAGTGTATACCCATGGAGGAAGAAATGCTACTGGCATGGATGCAATAGGGTGGATACGGAAAGTTGTTTCACTGGGTGCCGGAGAAATTCTTTTAACAAGTATGGATGCTGACGGCACAAAGGAAGGGTATGATATTCCTTTAAACAGGGCTGTATCAGAGGCTGTGCCGGTCCCTTTAATTGCTTCAGGCGGTGCAGGTGCTTTGGAACATATGTACCATGTGTTAGCTGAGGGTAAAGCAGACGCAGTCCTGGCGGCGTCAATATTTCATTTCAGACAAACATCTGTAAAACAGGTTAAAGAATATTTAAGAGAAAGGAATGTGTGTGTCAGATGAGCGAAAATAAACTTGATTGGGTAAAATTCGATGAACGGGGTCTTTTGCCGGCGATTGTTCAAGATGCTGAAAACGGAGTTGTATTGATGGTTGCATATATGAATAAGGAAGCGCTGGATAAAACAATTGAAACCGGAAAGGCACATTTCTGGAGTAGATCAAGAAAAAAACTGTGGGCAAAAGGTGAAACATCCGGACATGTTCAGAATGTTCAGGAAATCCTTTTCGATTGTGATCTTGATACAGTCGTGCTTTTTGTTGAACAGATTGGAGGGGCTTGTCACAAAGGTTACAGATCGTGTTTTTTCAGGAAGCTGGATACTGAATCCGGTGAGCTGGAAATTATAATGGATAAGATATTTGATCCAGACAAGGTGTATTAAGAGAGAGGGCATCTAATGATTTATCCTAATAAAGAAGAGTTTCTCAAAAAGTCAAAAGAAGGAAATGTTGTTCCTGTTTATCGTGAGCTTTTGGCAGATATGGAAACTCCTGTATCTGCTTATGTAAAGCTTGGTCAGGGACAGGATTATGGCTTTTTGCTGGAAAGTGTTGAAGGTGGTGAAAAAATTGGGCGCTATTCGTTTTTAGGCGCTGATCCGGCAATCACTTTTTCAAGCACTGGCAGAAGGATTAAAATTGAGGAAAACAATCAGGAGAAGGTTTTTGATTGTAAGGGCGATCCTCTTGATGAATTGCGTAAAATTATAAATTGTTATTCATTGGTGGAAGATGAGAACTTACCGCGTTTTTGCGGTGGTGCTGTGGGATATATCGGCTATGACGTGGTAAGGTATTTTGAGCGTCTTCCGGATACAGCTAAAGATGAATTGAGTGTACCCGAAACCTTTTTTATGATTGCGGATACTTTACTGGTGTTTGACAGGATAAGTCATACTGTCAAGGTTGTTAGCAATGCTTTTATTAAAGATGATCCTCTGGAAGCATATCAGCAGGCTATAGAAAAAATTGACAATATAGTACTACGATTGAAAGAACCTGCTGTTCTTCCTTCCATGGAAGCAAAAACTGAGCATCGCAAGTTAGATATAAAATCCAATATGAGTAAAGAAAAATTTGAATCAATGGTTGAAAAAGCGAAGGAATACATTTTTGACGGTGATGTTATCCAGGTTGTGTTATCTCAGCGTTTTGAGGCGGATATTAATGCTTCTCCTTTTTCTGTATACAGGTCTTTAAGGTCTGTGAATCCATCTCCATACATGTTTTTTCTCAAATTTGGTGAAGTATCTCTGGCCGGAGCTTCACCTGAAATTATGGTTAGGTGTGAGGATGGTAGGATAGAGGTTAGACCGATTGCCGGAACAAGGCCTAGAGGAAAGAATCCTCAGGAAGATCTGGAATTGGAAAAAGAACTGCTTGCAGACCCTAAAGAGAGGGCTGAGCATATTATGCTGGTTGATCTGGGAAGGAACGATGTAGGCAGGGTAAGTCGTTTTGGAACAATAGAAATTCCTGAAAAAATGGTAATAGAGAAATATTCTCATGTGATGCATATAGTTACAAGTGTAATAGGTCATATTAAAGAAGGATGCGATCAGTTTGATGTCCTAAGAGCAGCTTTCCCTGCAGGAACAGTTTCCGGATCACCAAAAATAAGAGCAATGGAAATAATTGAGGAGCTTGAGGATACCCGCAGGGGGCCTTATGCAGGTGCAGTAACTTATTTTGGATTTACAGGTAATTTGGATTCATGTATTACTATTCGAACAGTTCTGATGAAAGGCGGTAAGGCTTATATACAAGCCGGTGCCGGTATTGTTGCTGATTCAGATCCAGCGACAGAACACCAGGAAACATTGAACAAAGCTGAAGCCATGATGGAAGCTCTTGTTATGGCAGAAGCATTCAAGGATACTAATGAAAACTGAACTTTTGTTGATTGATAACTACGATTCGTTTACATATAATCTTGTTCAATATTTCGGGGAATTAGGAACAACTCCGCTTGTTGTTCGTAACGACCAGGCGAGGATTGAGGAACTTGAAGATCTTAATCCACGGAGAATCGTAATTTCTCCGGGACCATGCACTCCTAATGAAGCGGGGATCTCTTGTGATGTAATTGAATATTTCGCTGGGAAGATTCCAATATTTGGCGTTTGTCTTGGTCATCAATGTGTTGGAAAAGTTTTTGGAGGTAATATTGTAAGAGCTGCAAATATTATGCATGGCAAGACTTCCATGATAGAACATAACGGCTCTGAAATATTCGATTCTATTCCCTGTCCTTTTGAAGCCACCAGATATCATTCTTTAGTGATAGATAAGCAGACTTTTCCCGAAACCGAACTGGAGATTACCGCTACTTCAAAAGATGATAACGAGATAATGGGCGTGCGTCATAAGAGCAGTCCTATTTGGGGTGTGCAGTTTCACCCGGAGTCGATTTTAACGGTGCAGGGCAAAGCCCTATTAAAAAACTTTCTGGACATGTAGTTTACTTTAATTAGATAGAAAAGAGTGTGTGTAATGAAAAATCTTAAAGATGTTTGCCGTTATCTTGATGAGTTGCTTCATATTCATGAAATTCCGGACGAATCCCTTAACGGACTTCAGGTTGAGGGGGGGGCAAATATATCCAGAATTGCTTTTATGGTGAATTTCTGTCAGGAAGGAGCCGAAAGAGCTTGTAAAGAGGGAGCTGATCTGATTGTTTGTCATCATGGTTTGATCTGGGGCGGTTTAAAAGAAATTACAGGGATTGTTTATTCCAGATTGAAAGTCATTATGGATAGGGGCACATCGCTTTATGCAGCACACTTGCCTATGGATGTGCATCCGGAATTCGGACACGGGGCTTTGTTCCTCAAAGCTTTAAAAATAGATGTCAAAGGAAAGTTCGGGCAGTATGGACCAATGAAGGTTGGAGTATGGGGAGACTTGAACAAGTCTGAGAGCATAGAAAGCGTTATTGAACGAATTGAGCATGTATTAAAGATGCCATGCAGGGAACTTTTGTTCGGAAAAAATAAAGTGCAGAGGATTGGGGTTGTGTCAGGCAGTGGGGTTTCTGCTCTTGAAGAGGCAGTGGATGAAGGTGTTGATCTTTTTATAACCGGAGAATCCAAACTTGCAGCGTTTGACCTGGCTAAAGAGCTCGGTATTAATGTTGTGTTTGGAGGCCACTATGCTACTGAAACTTTCGGATTAAAAGCACTAATGGAAAGAGTAAAATCAGACCTTGGCCTCGAGGTTCTTTTTATAGATATTCCGACAGAATTATAGACTTGTTTTTGTGCAAATTATGCAAACAAAACGTCTGTATGATTTACAGACTTTTTAATTGTTCGTAATCAACTGCTGAAGCATAATCTGTGAGGTCTTTTTCAGTAATATTATTTCCTTCGACAGTGATCATAAACTTGTCATTAGCAATTATGTTAACGTCTCCGCTATTACCTGCTTCTCTAAAATTCATTATTGCCTGTTGCTCTTTAACCTTAATCGCTTTTCCTCCTGTTGAGGAGGCAAATGCAGGATTGGACATCATCATTACCATTCCCTGAATCATAGGTGAATCTGTTGTAATACGGATTGTTATTGTACTATCTCCTTTTTTATACATTCTTTCAGAAGATATCATCCCTCCCATCATTGCAGATCCCATGGCTTGAGAAGAAGCTTTTTCAGATGTCCATCCCTGTAGAGGCTCAGGAAGAATTGTTTTAAGGCTTTCTCCGCGTTTCTGACGGATTAGCTGTGTCGCGAAATCCAGGCTGCTTGTCGCTTTTCTGAATTGTCCTTTCTTATAGTGATCAACGGCTTCATCAATTGAGTCAGTTACATCATCTGCAAAAATATTGCCGGCAAAAAGCATAGCTATAAAAATTAGAAATATGTTTGGCAAAAACTTTTTTGATAAGTGAATCATTTTTTACTCCTTTTGAATTTAATCCAGAAAATTCTATTTGAGTTGTAAAAATACGATTTAATTTAAAAAATACTACCATATTGTTTTAAAAGAAAGAAGAGGGAAGTGTTGAAAGGTTAGCAGAAAGGCTTTCAACAGGACGCTCGACTCTTTGTATAACGTTTTAGGGTAAAGTCTCGCTCGACGTTTAAAAATAAGTAGAATGCCAGTCGTTGTTATGAATTTTTTGTATTTGCTAGTCTATCTTGTACTTTTAGGTCAGTAAGTTCCTTGATTGCATTGGAAGCAATCCATTTTGCGCTTTTGGAATTAGTTAGCTGAATTTCTTTTGAAACCCTGATTGCTGCTTCATTCAAAGAAAGATTGCGTTTCCCGATTTGTCTGAGTGCCCAGTTAACGGCTTTTTTTACAAAGTTTCTTTCATCTGTTGATTCTCTTTTTATCGCTTCAAAAAGAATATTGAATTGATTGTCAGTAGCTTTTTTATCATGAACTGCAAGTGTAGCCATAAGTGCAAATCCGGCTCTTTTTACAAATTCCGGACTTCTCTGACTCCATTCAATGGCTTTGGGCCAGGCAAAAGGAGTTTTTCTAAAAAGATTAATGCAGCACTGGTCGCAAATATCCCATGAATTGAAATCATGAGCCCAATTTTCCAACTGGCTTTCAGTAACTTCTTTGGGATCATCAACAATACTTGCAAGTATTGTTGCTTCATGAATACCTGAAGACCATAACTTTTCGGCAAGAGAATGGCTTTTCCCGGCTGTTTTGGCAATACTTCTAAGTGTCGGCATCGAAACACCTAACGCAGTTTCAGGATTAATTCCGAACCGTGCCATACCTTTTATTGATTCCGGATTTGAATGGGATTTTAAAGTATTTATAATGTCGGGAAAATTCATTTTTTTCTCCATATAATTAAATTTTATCGCGGGAAAAACGTTTTTCAGGAATTTATTTAATTGAGTTTTTGTCTTAAGAGTACTGTCTTCTTCTGCAGGTATGTTCGGGAATTTTTTTATAAACGCTTTGGTAAAAAGTCCTGTTCCGGTTGATTGAAACTTTTCATTACAGGTAAAAACAGGAAGACTGTACAGCCCGCAGCTCGGTGATTTGCTTTTAAATATAAATCCGTTAAGGTTTTCTGTTTTAAGCTCCATTATTTTCTTTTGTATCCATGCTGAAAGTCTTTCTGTTTTATCTGTGTGTGTTTTTTTACCGACAATTCGAGGAGATTCTGGATTGCCTTCGAGTCTGATCTGTTCACGTGGAATACCGAAACCACATTCCGTTTCCGGACATACACCAATAAAATCAACAAGATTTTCAAGGTTCGTTTTTATAAATTGATTAAGTTTGTGTCCACCGTCATATCTTACCGGCTTTCCTAAAAGACAGGCGCTGATCCCGATTTTTGGTTTGTAATTACAGGTGTGAGACATTTTTGTACTACTTGTTTACAGTTTCAGTTGCTGATAAAGCCGGGTTTATGTAGTGAACAATTGTTTCGGTAATTTCTGTGCGAGAAAGCAGATACCCAATTGTTAAGCCAAACAAAACGGCAATCAAAATGTATATAATCAATTTGAGCCATTTGTTTTTGTTATCAGGTTTCTGATTTAAAAATATATTGGAAATATCATAATTGCCATAACTGGTTTTTTTAGGCAAACCTGGAACATATGTAAAAAGTAGTCCTGTTTTTACAGTAAGCCGGAATGGTGCGTTTATTGACCATTGGCAGGCTTCAAGGAACATACCCAGATTTCGCTGACGAAGTTTTATATAAGCTCCGATAATTGTGGGAACTGCTATTAGAATCATTAGACCAAGTATTACGGAGAGTATGTTCAGTAAAGAAACGTTTTTAAGTGTGTTCGTAATAAATGCAAAAGAACTGCCAAGAGCAGCTATTGCAATGCTTCCTCCAAGTACCAGATCACGGACGCCGCCGTTTGATGCTTTTGGCTGGCTTTGTTTCCGGACTTCTTTTGACGCAGAAAGAGAATTACCGGCTTCATCAATTCCTTTAACAAGTCCTTTTTCCATCTCGTTGTATTTGCTGGAACGAAATCTATCGATGTTTTTTTCTATAAAAGAACTGAGCTTTTTAAACGGCATTAGAAGAGCTTCAGATAAAGATACAGGATTTATAATTATGTCTGTAACCTTTGCGTCCCATTCACGTCCATCAGGGGTAAAAAAAACGCCGTTTTTCCCTATATACAGATTTGACATGGTGCCGGAAGTAACCGCGGTTGCAATTTCCATTGTTTCGGATATTTCTTTAATTTTTCCGGTTATTGAAAGATACATAATGCAAATGTTGCTTTTTGCAGCAATATTTCTGTGTTCTTCATGATTGGTTACCTTTGTGCATAGTGAGAAAACACGTCCATCCATAATCAGTGCTCCAACCTGTATTATGGATGGAGAAGCAGGGTTGAACAGGCTTTCAAAAGAAATGAAATTTCTTAAAAATTCAAATAGCCATTTTTGATATAGAATCAATTTTTCTAAATCCATTACCTGCTGCAGTTCATTTCCTATAGCAAGATCTTTTTCCATCAGCTTTCTCAGCTTATCAATGCATGGCCCGTTCAGATGTTTTTGAAGAGTATCTGCGCTTATGATTCCTATTTGTGATTCAGGTTTTTCTGCTTGCCATGCCGAATACTCAGAAAAAACTTCCTGTATTTTTTCCCATATGTTTTTATCAAGCTTATTTACATCCGAATTTGACGTTATTTTTGACAAAACGGTTTTTTTGAAATTGTTCAGTAAATTTCTGTACATTGGATTAATATGTTCATCAATAACCAGAATTTCTTCAGTATTTGGTATTCTTAACGGGGCTTCAGAAAGATAGGTTTTTAACGATTCAGAATCGTTAATTTTTAATTGTTCAAGCTCTTTTTCATCAAGAATGAACTTTTTTTCAAATTCCTGATTAAACTGTATGAGATGGCATAAGTTGAAAAATTCATTAATTTTTGGTTTAATTGCATGTATGCAGTTATAGGCTTGGGCTGTGTCTTCTCCCCATACAAATATTGATGAATGTTTTTGTCTTTCCTGAGCGAGGCTTTTTTTGTTCCATCCCAGATATGCTTGTGCGTCCTGCAAAAAGCTATCAAGATGTTTGATAGTAATTCCTTGAACACCACTTGCATCTTCTGTGCTTCCCATGGAACGCATTATATCATGTGCAACTTCTGATGTTTCAGGATCTTCTATTGATTCCGGAGGAATAATGCCATCGCCGTTGCAAGTTACTTGAGCAACAATATCCTGACGGTTTTGTGCTTGCTGAAGTGTAATTGTATCGCTGTCTTTAATCTTGAGGTTTGTAAGAATACGTTTTGCCGCTGCATGTAGGGCCGTTCCTTCCGGGTGACTGGTATCAATAGCTGAAAGATGAAGAATATCTGTTTTTTCGGCTAGTCTGCTTTTGTCTGACAACATTCTGAACAGCCATTCCTGAGCGTTTTTAATTTCCTCTGTACGTATACGGTTGTTTTTGTCTGAATCCATATATTTTAAAAAGGCCTGATCGCATATAAAACTATCACATGGCGCACTTGTCGCTATCCAATGTGTTTTATCCAACTTGCAGATTTGATCAAGATCTTCAGGGACTTCAATGGCCAACTGAGAAACACCACCAAGCTTCTTAATTTTTATTTTACGCATAGGTTTATCCTAAAAATGGTTTTTATGAATATTTATCTTTATATCAGAAAGAAAAATCTTTGAGTATACGTTTTTGTATTAATTATACTTTTATTACGTATTTCTGTTCCTAGTCGGGCTAAAAGAATTGAATGTCGAACACCGAATGAAGAATAACGAAAAAAAATGAACGTGATTTTGTTAAAGCTAAAGTAATGGAAAGCAAGGTGATTTCAATGGTATATTTATTAAAAAGAAAGGAGAACGGATCATGAAAAAGCCTTTGCTTAGTATTAGACAGATTTGCAATATGAGTATCGGTTTTATGGGTATCCAGTTTGGCTGGGGGCTTCAGATGGCAAATATGAGTGCAATTTATGAGTTTCTTGGTGCAAAACCAGACAAGATTCCTATTTTGTGGCTTGCCGCTCCGCTTACTGGACTCTTGGTTCAGCCTTTTATAGGTCATATGAGCGATAATACATGGTGCAGATTAGGAAGGAGAAGGCCATATTTTCTTGTTGGAGCAATTCTTGCAACATTGGCATTATTTATGATGCCTTATTCAGGTTCTTTATGGATGGCTGCCGGACTTTTATGGATTTTGGATGCATCCGTTAATATAAGTATGGAGCCTTTCAGAGCTTTTGTTGCCGACGTCCTTCCTGAAGAACAAAGAACATTTGGATTTACAATGCAGGGAGTATTTATTGGTTTAGGGGCTGTGACGGCTTCAGCGTTTCCATGGCTTTTGAAAAATGTTTTTGGTTTAGTTGGATCTGTGGTTTCTCCTCATTCTGTTACTCCTCCGGCTCATGGTGCAACGCACCATCTGCTATCAAAGCTTTTTCCTGCTCATAACGCAATTCCGGATATTGTGAGAATTTCATTTCATGTTGGTGCTGTTGTTTTCTTTATTGCTGTTCTTTGGACTGTTCTGACAACGAAAGAATATCCGCCTGAGGATATGGAAGCTTTCAAAAAAATGAAAAGTAAAAAGAAAGGATTAGGAATTGCTGCAAAAGAGATATTTCAAGATCTAATTCATATGCCTGAAACGATGCGTGAATTGGCATGGGTTCAGATATTTACATGGATGGGTCTTTTTTGCATGTTTATTTATTTCCCGGTAACTGTAGCAAATAACATCTTTGGAGCAAAAGAGGGGACGGACGCTTATCTTAACGGTGTGGAGTGGGCTGGTATATGTTTTGCCACTTACAATGGTGTATGCCTTGTTTTTTCATTGTTTTTATCGAAGATAGCAAAGATGCTTTCACGGAAAATAACTCACATTATTGGTTTGCTTTTTGGTGCAGCAGGTCTTCTGGGTGTTGCTTTTGTTCATGATAAAAACATGCTTCTAATTCTTATGATTGGTGTTGGTATTGCATGGTCCTGCATTCTTGCCATGCCATATGCAATTCTTTCAACATCCGTCCCAAAAGAAAAAATTGGTGTGTATATGGGTATTTTTAATTTTTTTATTACCATTCCTCAAATTATTGTTTCATTGGGTTTGGGCTGGATTATGTTCCATTGGATGGGGAATAACAGGTTGCTTGGGGTTGTGACAGGAGGTGTTTGTATGATAATTGCAGCATTGCTTATGCTTAGAGTAAAGGATAGGGGAGTAGGGAATGAATATGCACATCCAGAATCCTGAGTTGCTCCTAAGAGATGAATTATTTGGATTAATTTAATTATACGAAGTATCTGTTATTTTTGATTTGCTGGTGCCGCTATTAATAGCAGCTGTTTAGGTTCCAGATGAAATTTTAATACTCCTTCACCTGGTTTGATTCTGTGCTGAAAGGAAATGCAGCACACTCCTGCTTTTTTAAAAGCAATACGAACATTATGAGTGCTGGATAATAATAATGAAGAAAGAATAGATAAGTCGGGCATATGTCCCACAATCATTATCTGATCTTCAGATTGTTTCCCAAGCCATCTAATAAGCAAATTCATATCAGATCCGCATGCAAGGTGGTCTGATTCTTCCATAACTGGAGTATCTGAGAGATTTTCTGCAATGATAACTGCGGTTTCAACAGCGCGACAAAGAGGGCTTGTCAGAATTTTTTTCGGACAGCATTCTATTGTCGAGAGTGCAACTGATACTTCTTTTGTCTTTGTTCTTCCTTTGGGTGAGAGAGTTCTGTCATAGTCGGTATTTATTCCGTTCACTCCAATATCAAGAGCGATGCCGTGCCTGACCAGAAAAAGATCCATTTGTTATAACTCCTTCATTAATTTTTCAAGTTTTTTTTGTGTCTTTTTCTTTTGAAGATTGTTCCATATACTCAGAAAATTCATAAATGCTGCGTCTCTTTCCTCCGTCAGATAAGAAAAAATGTTTTTGCCTGTCGTTCCTGAATTGCATTTAAGACGGGCTAATCCAACATCCAAATCATGAATGTATCCTAAAGCATCAGTGAGTTCTTTAAATTGTATAGCAAGTTTAGATATATAGGGATCAAAAACCGGGGCAAAAAACTCTAAACGATATCGTTCCTTTCTGCATTGTTTGCGAAGCACGTGCAACGTTTTTGCAGAGGTTTTATTGTTTATTTTTGAGGTTGTCTGAATGCGTTTAAATACATTGCGTAGTTTTTTTGCTGCATAGGGTTTTAACGGTGTTTGCGGTGCTGTTTTGCATGAATCTCTAATTTCTACTCTTAGGAAAAAAACTATATCATAGAGCAGGGATGAAAAAACCTTACTCTGTAATATCTCTCTAAGTCTACTAATATTCTTGTTTCTGAGTTCTTCGGCCTGTTTTATGAAAGATTGCCATGCTTCCGGGTTTTTAATGTATGTGGCTGTTTTCTGATTTTTTAGTATTTCCACCCAGATATCAGAATCACGTATAGGTCCAAGTTTTGATGAAAGATCGGATAATCTGTTTGCTAAATCAACCGCAGATGTTTCAACAAGGTGGTTTCTGAAGTTATGAAAAACAGCTCGAAATCTTCGACTAGCAACCCGAAGATCATGAAGTGGTTCAGATTCTTCCGCAACCAGTGTTGAAGGCAGGTTGTCCACAATTGTTCTGTAATGTATATAAAACAATCGGCGAGCTGTTTCTAATACTGAATCATTTGATCTAATAACTCCCTGATATCTTGATATATTGTCTTTGAGGGTAATATATGAAAGCTTGATTGGAACCGGGAACACCTGATGCCATAAGTCTGACTTACTTCTGGCCCAGGGTATATTCCCATCATACCCAGTACTGTT
Source organism: Candidatus Theseobacter exili (assembly GCA_030765365.1). Lineage (GTDB taxonomy): Bacteria > Auribacterota > JACPWU01 > Theseobacterales > Theseobacteraceae > Theseobacter > Theseobacter exili. The sequence goes on along the minus strand of JAVCCS010000076.1, from coordinate 7,078 downwards.
GATAGTTAAGTAAAATGCATCTTCTCTAAACCTTGAAGAGGTTATTTGTGCATTTTGAATATGGCCATGATCAAGTCCATCAGATATCCTCAATATTGCTGCAAATTTTAAAAGTATATCTGAATTTTTTGATTTCTTGATTAATGGATTATTTAGAAATTTCTTATAACCTTTTTGATGTAACAGAATTATGCCTGCAATTAAGAGAGTTTGATCTGAAGAAAAGCCGGTTATTCCTTCCTGAATAATAATTTCAGTACTTGCTATGGCATGGTTCGATGGATCTATGAAATAACCAAGATCATGAAGACGGCATGCTGCCTTGAGCAAAGGTTTATGCTTTTTGGGAATGTCAAATTTCTTATATATTCTGTTATAAATATTAATTGCCAAAGAAGTTACATGTTCAGTATGCGGGTCTTCATTATGATATCTGGAACATAGTTCGCTAATGGATGGTTTTGGTTCCATTTCAACTCTTCTTTTTGCTATGAAGATGGTTTGTGCGGTTCAAAGATAATTTGATGCATTTCTTTTTGTTGTTTGTCTTTCTCACATGCGAGTTTGTAAAATTCTTCCTGGCTTCTGAACCTGTTTTTATTTTTAAAAGTTAAGCGAATATAGTGACCGCTTTTTTGCAGTTTCCAGGCATTCACGTTATCTTGAAAGCATATTTCAAGTATTTTTTTCAGTCTTTTCGCACATGCACTATCTTCAACCGGTATTAGCAATTCAACACGTTTATCCAGATTTCTGGGCATCCAGTCTGCACTTGAAATATAAACTTTTTCCTGACCACCCTGATAGAAATACATAATTCTGCTGTGTTCGAGAAACCGGTCAACAATGCTTATAATAGAAATGTTTTCACTTAGCCCTGGTATGCCCGGCTTTAAGCAGCATATGCCTCGTATGTTAAGCCTTATTTTAACACCGGCAGATGATGCTTTGTATAATGAGTCTATTACATCTCTATCCACAAGTGAATTTAGTTTTGCCATTATTATTGCTTTTTGGCCTTGTTTCTTTCTTTCAGTTTCTGATTCAATAAGTTCAATAATCGCTTCTCTTAAACGAATTGGTGCAATTTCAATTTTTCTGAATTTTTGAGGATGAGAATAACCAGTAATAGCATTGAAAAATGTAGATGCATCAGCTCCCAGGTCTTCGTCACTTGTCATATAGCTTATGTCAGAATACAGTTTTGCTGTTATTTCATTATAGTTCCCAGTTCCAAAATGAATATAGCGCTTTACACCATGAGTCTCTCTGCGAATGATTAAACAGATTTTTCCATGTGTTTTCAGGTTTTTAATCCCGTAGATCACCTGAACTCCTGCATCTTCCAATTCTTTTGCCCATTCTATATTTCTTTCTTCATCAAAACGGGCTTTAAGTTCTACAACTACAGTAACATATTTGCCCTTTTGAGCAGCTCTTGATAATGCTCTAACAACTGGACTGTTACGGCTGGTTCTATATAAAATCTGTTTTAAAGCGATTACGTTTTCGTCATCTGCCGCTTCTTCAATCAAGCGAACAACCGGATCAAAATTTTCATAAGGATGAAATAGTAATATGTTTTTTGAAGAAAGCATTTCAAACATTGTTTTTCTACTATCTATCTGAGGAGAAGCCTGAGAAGGCCAATTTTCAAGTTTGAGCGAGTCAAATCCTTCTACTTCTGTAATGCTGAAAAATGAAGATAAAGCTAATGGACCGTTAACAATGTAGATGTTTTCACTTTTAATGCAAAACACCTTGCTGATGAATAAAAGTAAGGTTTTTGTATATCCTTCTGCTATTTCAAGCCTGACACAATGGCTTCTTTTCCTGGCGAGAATTATCCTTTCCATTTCTGAAAGCATGTTTAAAGACAGGTCTTCTCTTGCACTTAGATCTGCATTTCTGGTTATTCTAAACGGGACGCATTCAAGAATTTTTGATCCTGTAAAAAATCTATGTACAAATATTTTTACAACATCTTCTATAAACATGAATTGATAGCCGCCATCAGATGGAAGTGTTATGAAGCGGTCAAGTATTTTCCCAATAGGAATAACAGCATATTGTGTATTGTTTTGATTGCTTTTATTGTTTTTGAGCCTGACACATAAATTCAATATCTGGTTTTTAAATAGTGGCGGATTTTCGATATCTTTTATGGCTATAGGAGATAGTACCGGAAAAATCTCATTTTCAAATACATATTCTATATGTTGACTCTGATATTCGTTAAGTTCGTTTTGTTTAACTCTTCGAATACCTGCCGTGGACAATTTTCTCTCAATATCATCTGTATAACATTTATGCATAAGTTCAACCATAGACTTAATACGTTTACTGATTGCATTGAGCTGTTGTAAAGGTGTCATTCCCGATGGATCCTTAACAGACAGTTTTTCTTCAGAAATAATCTGTAAACCGCCTACTCGAACCATAAAAAACTCATCAAGATTTGAGGCTGTTATAGCAATAAACTTTAATCGTTCCAGAAGTGGCAGAGAGATATCTAATGCTTGGTCAAGTACTCTTTGATTAAATTCCAACCAACTTAATTCTCTATTGAAATATTGCGTTTTTTTCATATTTGTTTGCTTTTATTAAGATTCAACAGTTTGTAATTCAACATTCATCCCAAAGACTTCTTCAAACAGAGGGCCTTTTTGTTTAATTGCCAATCTTTCCAATGTTAAATCGTTTATATTTGGGATGGAGATAATGAACTTATTATCTTCACAAGAGCATTGAATATTTTTAATTCTTTGACTGTTTGAACGGTCTAAAGCATCAGCTGTCCGTAAAATTGCTGCAAGTTTCATGACTATCATTTTATCTCTTTGATCCAGGGTGAAATAATCCGGATGAGTCGGCTTCGGTGATGCTCTACGGTGATATCGGGCCACTAATGCGACAAGCAGTTTGTCTCTTTGACTTAAACCAAATAATTCACTGTTTTTAATAAGATATAGAGAATGTTTATGGTGACTTCTGTTGCTGATGAACATACCTATATCATGCAGAAGTGAGGCAATTGTAAGTAACAGTTCGTACCATGGCTCAAGGAAATGTTCATGTTCAAGATCCTGAAAAAGGTGCCGGCTAAGCTGTGCTACATGTTTAGCATGTGCTTCATCACAGTTATATTGCCTTCCAATTTTCAGCGCTGAAAGAACGATTTGTTTTCGAAAATTTTCAGTCCATGTTTTATGCTGAGCCATTTCCATTAACAGACCTTCGCGCATTGTTGACTGGCTGATATAAAGATACTTTTGCTTAAAGGAACGGGCCTGAAGAACATATGTTAATAAAGTTGGACCAATCGTTTCTGCTTCTGGTATAGGTAAGTGGTATTTTTTGACCAGTTCGTTTACAGACAAAGATAATATTGATTCAGTAAAACGCGTAAAATCGCTTAATGATATTTTTGCTAATAATCCGTTTTGTTTGTTTTTAATAAGCTGTGTATATGCAAATCTGGCATCTCCACCCAGGGCAATAATTTTAGGTGAAATATTGTCAGGAAGAGATTTTCGAAACTGATTAATTGTTCTTTGTATATTGCTTGTCATCAACTCTCTTTCCCTAACAACCGGAGCTCTGAATGTTTCAAGCATTTGCCTGAGTCGTAAAGAACCAAGCCGATACGTGTTAGAGAATGATACGTTTCCGCTTTGAAGCAATATCGTCTGTAAACTGCCGCCTCCGAGTTCAGTAATAAGTAAGTCAGATTTCAACAACCTTGGTTCTTTTTTTACTGTGGAATAGAAACTTAAGTATGTAAGCCTTAATACTTCTGCAGGTTCAATCGCATCAACATGTATTCCCGCTGCAATATACATGCGATTTATAAAAACATCTCTATTGGAAGCTTCGCACACCGCGGTTGTTGCAACTGCCCTGATTTGGTTGGATTTAATTATTTGGTATTCTTCGAGAACTTTTCTGAAACTTTTTAAAGCATGTACACATTCTTCTATACGCTCTCTTTCAATTACACCTTTGATAAATGTGTCTTTTCCTAAACTAATGACTCGTTGTAAAAACTCTAAAGGTCTTATATTTCCATCATCATCAATCTCTGCGATAGCAAGACGCACCATTGTAGAACCTATATCAATTATAGCTACAGGTTTTGTTTGCACATCTTTGTTTTTAGTAAGTGCCTTCTTTTTAGTTTTATCAGACATAATTATGTTACTTCTTATTAGTTGTTGATTCCTGAACCCATGTAGCAGCACCTGTTACAGTTGCATCATCACCAAGCTTGGCAAGAACAATTTTATATGTTCCATCATATATTGGCATTACTTGGTTTTTAATTGCATTGGATACCTCTTCTGTATAAAGCTTTGGCATAGCCTCAGGCAGTCCTCCTCCAAGCAGAACTATATCTGGACTCATCAAATTAATGATACCGGAAAGTGAATACCCAAGAATTGAAGCAGCGTGACGTATGATTTGTTCAATTGCTTTATCTCCTGCAGCAATTGACCGGGCAAGAGTGCCGCTTTTAATATTTGATAAATCTGTTCCAGCGTTCTCGAGCAGATAAGGTGCTTCTCCTCTGAATACTGCAGCGGCAGCAGCAGATGATATAGCCAGTCTTCCTGCGATTGCTTCTAAACATCCTCTCCGTCCGCATCCGCAGAGAGGCCCATCTTTAAAAACGGGTATATGCCCTATTTCAAAGCAGGAACCGGTTTTCCCGCGTATTAGCTTTCCATTATATACACAACCACCGCCAATGCCGGTTCCAGGAAAAACGCCAACGACGCAGTGTGCCTTTTTTGCAGCTCCCATGCGATATTCGCCATATACGCCTGCGTCAACATCATTGACGATAGCAACTGGACAATGAAAAGCAGATTCAAGTACTTCTTTTACCGGAGCATTTTCCCATCCCAGATTGGGCAGATCAAGAATTACACCCTTATCGAGATCTAAGGGGCCAGGACAACCAACCCCGATACCGGAAAGCTGATCTGCAGATATCCCTGAATTATTAAGAGCATCGTTAATAGTTTGAATCATGCGTTTAAGACCAGCTTCTATACCTTCATGAGACTTTGTTTTCCTTCGTTTCTGGCCTATAGAAGTAAATTTTTCATTAAAAACGGTGGCTAACATTTTAGTGCCGCCAAGATCAAAACCTATCCAGTATTTTTCGTTCATAGAGCTTTTCCTAATATTTTAAATCATTATATTTAAGCTTATTTGATTCATCGTTCTTTTTCTATATGTTTCTCTAATGTTTCTACTACTGTTTTTAGGGTTTTAATTCGGGCATAAAACTTTGAGTTTGCTTCAACAATAGTCCAGGGTGAATAAGTAGTACTGGTTCTGAAGAGCATTTCATCAATAGCTGTTTTATATTGGTTCCATTTTTTTCTGTTTCTCCAGTCTTCGTCTGTAATTTTCCATTGCTTGTGAGGAGTCGCTTCTCTGGCCTTGAACCTGCTTAATTGCTCTTCAGCACTAATGTGAATCCAGAACTTAATTAATACAGTTCCAAAGTTGGTTAATTGTTCTTCCATTTCATTAATTTCTCTATAAGAACGCTTCCATTCATTTTGACTGCAGTAACCTTCCACGCGCTCTACAAGAACTCTTCCATACCATGTACGGTCAAAAATAGCAATATGTCCGGATTTGGGAATATGTTCCCAGAAACGCCATAGATAATGATGATTCTTTTCAATATCATTTGGCGCCACTATAGGAATTACTTGATATCCGCGCGGATCCATTCCCCGTACAAGTCTTTTAATATTTCCTCCTTTTCCTGCAGAATCCCATCCTTCATAAAGGATTATAACAGGGATTCTGCGTATATATGCTTCATGTTCAAGTTCCATTATGCGTTGCTGATATTTTTTGAGTTCTTCTGTATATTCGTCCTTTGAAATAGAGATGGACAGATCAATTTTGTCCAGAATAGAACTAGTCATTTTTTTGAGAGATACTGAGGATTTTGAAATAATTTTACTTGCAGATTTATTGGAAGGCTGAGTCATGGTATTTATTTTTTGTTCTATAGTTGCAGCCACTGTATTAAAGATTTTCAATGTTGCAAAACGACGGTCATTTGCTTCAATAATTGTCCATGGGGCATATTCGGTATCAGTTTTTTCCAGCATTTCTTCAACGGCTTTTGCATATTCATCATATTTTTTATGATGTTTCCAGTCTTCTTTTGTTACCTTCCAGGCAGTAGAAGGGTTTTTTAGAAGGAGTTTAAACCTGCGTTTTTGTTCGTTTTTATTTATGTGAAGAAAGAACTTAATAATTACTGTGCCTTCATCGGTTAGCTGTCTTTCAAAAGAACATATTTCCGGATATGCAGCCAGGCAGTCTTTCTTTTTAACAATCTTATTGATTTTTTCGACGAGGACTTTTCCATACCAGCTTCTATCAAAGATAGCAATCCTCCCGCGTTCAGGAGTTTTTTTCCAGAATCTCCAGAGAAAAGGTCTTAACAGTTCTTCTTCGTTAGGGGGATTCGTTGGATTAACAGTGTAGCCTCTAGGATCCATTGAAATCATGAGTCTGTTAATCATTGTTCCTTTACCCGCAGCATCCCAGCCTTCAAAAACTATAATAATTGGAATTTTTAGTTCCCTTGCTTTTCTCTGCAATTCTCCAAGTTTGTATTCAAGGGTTGGAATTTGTTCCTTATAACCGCTTTTTTTAATTTTTTTTGTGAGGTCAATATTTTCCAGCATGCAACACCTCCGTATTCTATAAAGCTTTAATAATTACCATAGTAATATCATCTTTTTGCGGTATTTCAGCGCGGAAATCATTTACAGCATTAACTAGTGCAACATGAATTGTTGAGTGTTTCATATTTTTTCCAATGTTGTTGAAAAAACGAAAGGTTTTTTATCTTGTCGTAAACAACAGGAAAGGGCTATTATTCAAATTGTTTAGTAACTTCGGTAAGCTTTACTTTTAATTCATTAAGTTCATGCTCCATAGCTGTTGCTTTCTCCTCAAGTTTCGATATCCGGTTGTTTTCAGAATCTATTTCAATAGCTGCGGTTTCTTTCGGTATGTTTGTATCCTCTGATTCAAT
>JAVCCS010000085.1 GCA_030765365.1 Candidatus Theseobacter exili | reverse complement strand
TATCAAAATAACTGGTGTAAGAAAATCGATCTTATTTTTTGTCATTACAATAAAATATTCCGTAAAATAAGCACTGATTATTCAAAATCATGTTATAATAACATAGTTTTGTAAAATCCTCATTGATCTTTATATGAAAGGATGTATCTAACGTGAAGATGCCGTTTTTATCAAGTATCCTGATGCTGTCTTTTTTCTTTAACCTATACGCGATAAACTTAGCTAAAGCTGAAGATGTAAGTTCAAAAAATGAAGTAAAAGCTTCAAAAACTCCAACTCTCGAGACTAAGTCAATAGAACAATATATGGATGACAAAAAAAAGACTGTTAAATCTCGTCCGACTCTAACTCCTAAAACAAGAACTGAAAAAACCAAGGAAGTAAAAAAATCTGCATCGCCATTAAGCTCTCCAGGCGAAAAGTCAGGAATAGGATTGTTGAAAAAACCTTTACAAGCTAAAACTCCTCCTAAAATAGGAGTGCCGAAAAGGCTTGATGATAATGAAAACGAAGACATAAACCGCTGATGGCCCTTTAAGCAGTTAGTTTAACCGGATTTTGCATCAATTAGCCGAAACCGGTTCTTTTTTTAACAAAAGTTTTTCAAAAATAATTTTACCCTTTGGGCTTGCAAGCACTTCAATGTTATCCCCTTCTTTAAAGCTGCCTTCAAGGATTTCTTTCGAAAGAGGATTCATTATTTTCTTTTGTATAACTCTTTTAAGTGGTCTTGCGCCAAAATCGGGATCGAATCCCTCCTTTGCAATTTCATTGATAGCGCTTTTCTGGAAATACAAATTTAGCTTTTGTTTCGCCAATCTGTTTTTAAGTCTATTTGTTTGAATTATAGCAATGTTGCGCATTTGCTCAAGTGAAAGCGTATTAAATACAACTATTTCATCCAGCCTGTTTAAAAATTCAGGCCTAATAAATTCTTTCAAGCAGACGATAGCCTTATTTGACGCATCTTCTTTAGATTTGCAATGTTCCAGCAAACTCTTTCCCCCAATATTCGAAGTCATTATCACTACAGTATTTTTGAAATTTACAACATGACCCTGCCCATCTGTTAATCTGCCGTCATCCATGATCTGTAAAAGTATGTTGAGTACGTCAGGGTGTGCTTTTTCTAGTTCGTCAAAAAGAATTACACTGTATGGTCTCCGGCGAATCCTTTCAGTTAAAAAACCGCCTTCGTCATAACCAACATATCCGGGAGGAGCACCAATAAGCCTTGCTACAGAATGTTTTTCCATAAACTCGGACATGTCAATCTTTATCATAGCACTTTCATCGTCAAATAAATATTCAGCAAGGGCCCTTGCAAGCTCAGTTTTTCCTACACCAGTTGGTCCAAGAAAAATAAATGAGCCCATTGGGTGATTCGGATCCTGTATTCCGGCACGAGATCTTCGAACAGCATTAGCCAAAGCTTCTACAGCTTGATCCTGTCCTATTACACGCTCTCTGAGCTTGTCTTCCATGTGAACTAATTTTGATTTTTCGCCAAGAAGCATTTTCGATATAGGAATTCCGGTCCATTTTGAAACAACTTGTGCTATATCTTCGTCTGTTACATCTTCCTTTAATATTCTTCCCCCCTTTTTAATACTATCTAGTGATTCACCTACGTCTTTAAGCTGCTTTTCCAGATCAGGAATTTCACCATATTTGATTTGAGCCGCCTTTTCGAGATTCCCGGATCTTTCTGCCAAAACTTCTTCATTTTTTTTCTCTTCAATAATTTCTTTTAATTTTCTGAAATTATTAATTGAATCTCTTTCATTATGCCATTCAGCTTTCATGCTATCTCGTTTTATTTCAAGTCCTGATAACTCTAGTTGCAGTTTTGAGAGTCTATCTTTGGACGCTGGATCTGATTCCTTTTTAAGTGCTTGCTTTTCAATTTCAAGTTGTACGATTTTTCTGTCCGTCTCATCAATCTCAGTAGGCAAACTGTCAATCTCGATCCGTCTTCTTGACCCTGCCTCATCCATAAGATCTATTGCTTTATCAGGAAGGTATCGCTCAGTTATATACCTGTTACTTAAGGTGGCTGCTGCTACAAGTGCACCGTCTGTTATTCTGACGCCGTGATGAACTTCATATTTTTCCTTTAAACCTCTTAGTATTGCAATTGTTTCTTCGACGGACGGTTCTCCGACGAATACTGGCTGAAATCGTCTTTCAAGAGCAGCATCTTTTTCTACATGTTTTCTGAATTCATCAAGAGTAGTAGCTCCTATACATTTTAAATGACCTCTTGCAAGTGCGGGCTTTAGCATATTAGAAGCATCGATGGATCCTTCTGCAGAACCTGCTCCTATCAGTGCATGCATCTCGTCTATAAACAAAATGATTTTTCCGGAAGCAGACTCAATCTCCTTAATAAAAGCTTTAAGACGCTCTTCAAATTCACCTCGAAATTTTGCTCCTGCAATCAATGCTCCAAGATCCAGTGAAACTATTTGCTTTTCTTCCAACCCTTGAGGAATGTCTCCTTCTATAATTCTTTGCGCAAGGCCTTCAGCAATAGCAGTTTTTCCAACGCCAGGATCCCCAATCAAGATTGGGTTATTTTTTCTTCTCCTTGAAAGCACCTGAATTACTCTTCTTATTTCGTCATCTCTTCCTATAACGGGATCCAACATGCCTTTTTGAGCTAAATTGGTCAAATTAACTGAATATTTTTCAATCACCTGATATTTATCTTCAGGTGTTACATCTGTAACTCTTTGAGATCCTCTTATTTCTGCAAGAACATTTAAAACCAGGTTCTTGGTAATACCGTTATCTTTCAGTATCTTTGTTGCAAGACTTTTTGAGTCTTCAAAAAATGCGAGAAAAAAATGCTCAACACTAATATATTCATCTTTAAGAGCCTTTGCTTCTTTTTCGGCATTTATTAAGACATTATCAAGGGCTCCTGAAATTGACATCTGTGATTTTTCAAAACCATAAACTTTTGTAAATTTGCCAATAGCATCACGTAGAGATTGTTTGATATTGTTAAAACCTGCCCCAAGTTTATTAAGAAGAAGCAGTATTAATCCGTCATTCTGGGCAACTAATGCGAGAAGCAGATGCTCTGGATATATTCTCTGGTTATTCCATTCAATTGCAATTTTCTGAGCAGACTCCATGGCTTCCTGTGCCTTTATTGTAAATCTATCCATTCTCATTATTGATGCTAAGCCTCCATGATATCAAAATGTAATAATTGAGATACTATCTCCTGATTAATTTAAGAATATCGTCCCGCATGTGTATCATATTTTTTTCAGATGTTGCTTCTAGATTAAGTCTTAATACGGGCTCTGTGTTGGACTTGCGTATATTAAACCACCAATCGCCAAAATCTATAGATAGTCCGTCCAAATGATATGCTGTGCCGCCTTTGCCATAAGCTTCTTCAGCCTCATTCATCTTGGAATCGGGATCTGATACTCTGGAATTTATTTCACCTGTAGCGTAATATTTTTTTAAAGGCTTAATTAAACTTGATAATGGCTTCTTTTCTGAAGAAACCAGATTGACAATCATGAAAAAAGCTATTAATGCACTGTCAGTGAAGAAATTGTCACGGAAATAATAATGACCAGAAAGTTCAGAAGCAAAAATACCGTTTTCTTCTCTCAGTTGTCGTTTTATAAAGGCATGTCCAACTCGACACATTTTTGATATTCCACCGTGTTCCTTGACTATTTCAGGAAGTATTTTGCTGGATCGCAGATCATATAATATTTTTTCTCCGGGATTGTTCTTTAAAAATTCCATGGCAATTAAACATCCGGTTAAATCTGCAGAGATCGTATCGCCCTTTTCGTCAACAAACATAACCCTGTCTGCATCACCGTCAAAAGCGACACCAAAATCAGCGTTCTCTTCCAATACTTTTTTCTGTAAATCTACAAGATTTTCTGGTTTTAAAGGATTTGCTTCATGGTTTGGGAAACTTCCATCTAGTTTGAAAAATAATGGTTTAATATCTAAAGGGAGATCTTTTGTTACAAGCGGCACGGTCATTCCGGCCATCCCGTTGCCAGCATCAACTGCTATTTTCAATGGTGATATTTTTTTTATAAACGATTTTACATGATCTGCATAAGCTTCTTTTATGTCAAATTCAGTAACGTTTCCTTTTTTTTCGGCTTTTAGACTTTCTACGGTCTCGTGTTTTACGATACGCTCAATTTCAGCAATTCCTGTATCGTAACTTACAGGGATTGCATCTTTTCTGCATAATTTAAACCCGTTGTATTGAGCTGGATTGTGACTGGCCGTAACCATTACGCATCCATTAGTATTCAGGTGAACTGCAGCAAAATTGAACATGGGTGTTTCAATAAGTCCAACATCATATACATCAGCACCGCCATCAGTAAGTCCATCAACTAATTTCGGAAAAAGATCTTTGTATGATTCTCTCATGTCGTGGCCTGCAGCAATAGGTTTGCGGCCAATCACGGATGCAATTGCCAAACCAATTTTATATGCATCATCTGCATCGAGATCTTTGCCAAAAACTCCACGAATATCATAAGCCTTGAATATTCCTGCCATTTTTTTCTCCACTTCTCGAATATTTATCTATTTATATATTAATATGAAAATTAATTATATTAATAATTAAAAAAAATAATAAAAAAAGGGGCGGAGTTAACCGCCCCTTTTTAGTATTGGATTGAAGATATTAATACATTCCGCCGCCCATTCCGCCCATTCCGCCCATTCCGCCAGCTGGCATTGGAGGCGTTTTATCTTCTTCAGGAAGATCAGTTACAAGTGCTTCTGTAGTAATAAGCAGTCCTGAAATACTTGCTGCATTTTGCAACGCAGACCGGGTTACTTTTGTAGGATCTATAACGCCTGCTTTGAACATATCCTCATATTTCATTGTCGATAAATTAAACCCTTCTGATGCCTTTGACTTTTTAACTTCCTGCACAACCAGGGAACCTTCTTCTCCCGCATTTGCAGCGAGCTGTCTTAAGGGTTCTTCAAGAGCACGTTTTATAATAGCTACACCTACAGCTTCGTCTGCATCAATCTTCAAGCTTTCAATCTTTGGAATAGCGCGAATAAGGGCAGTTCCTCCGCCAGGAACTATTCCTTCCTCCACTGCTGCTCTTGTAGCGTGAAGAGCATCTTCAACTCTTGCTTTTTTCTCTTTCATTTCTGTTTCAGTTGCAGCACCTACATTAATAACAGCTACTCCACCAGCAAGCTTAGCAAGACGTTCCTGCAATTTCTCGCGGTCATAATCTGAAGTTGTTTCGTCAATTTGCTTTTTGATCTGAGATATTCTAGCCTTAATGTCGCTGGTCTCACCGGCGCCTTCAACTATTGTTGTATTTTCTTTATCAATTGTCACTCTTTTTGCGCTACCCAAATCAGCCAACTCAATATTTTCAAGCTTAATACCAAGATCTTCAGTTATACATCTTCCTCCAGTCAAAATAGCAATATCTTCGAGCATTGCTTTTCTTCTGTCGCCAAACCCAGGTGCTTTTACAGCAGCGCACTGAAAAGTTCCTCTGAGTTTGTTCACTACCAATGTTGCTAATGCTTCGCCTTCAACATCTTCTGCAATAAGCAAAAGAGGTTTGCTGGATTTTGCAACTTTTTCAAGAACAGGCAATAAATCCTTCAGGTTTGAAATCTTTTTTTCATGTATCAGGATATATACATCTTCCAAGATGCATTCCATTCTATCGCTATCGGTGATAAAGTAAGGTGAAAGATATCCTTTGTCAAACTGCATTCCTTCAACAACCTCAAGAGAAGTAGACATGCTTTTTGCCTCTTCAACTGTGATGACGCCGTCTTTTCCTACAGTTTCCATAGCATCGGCAATAATTTCACCTATCTGAGTATCACCGTTTGCGGAGATTGTTCCTACTTGAGTTATCTCTGTTTTGCCCTTAACACTCTTGCTGATTTTTCCGAGTTCTTCAACAACTACTTCAACAGCTTTATCAATTCCTCTCTTGATTGCCATTGGATTGGCACCTGCCGTAACACTTCTAAGTCCTTCTTTGTATATTGACTCAGCAAGTATTGTAGCAGTAGTAGTGCCGTCACCAGCAACATCGCTTGTTTTAGAAGCTACTTCCCTAACCATTTGAGCGCCCATGTTTTCAAAAGGCAATGCCAGTTCTATTTCTTTTGCTACAGTTACTCCGTCTTTTGTAATTGTCGGGGATCCAAATTTTTTATCAAGAGCGACATTTCTGCCCTTCGGACCTAATGTAACTTTTACTGCTTTTGCAAGACTTTCAACGCCTCTTAATATATTCTGCCTTGCCTCATCTCCGTAAATAATTTGTTTTGCCATTTTAATTGACTCCTTGTTAAATCTGCTTAATTTTTTTAAATAATCAACCTACAATAGCCAAAATATCTTCTTCTCGCAATATTGTATATTCTACATCGCTAATTGTAACTTCAGTGCCTGAATATTTCCCGATTAAAACGCGATTGCCTTCTTTGACTTCGAATGGCATCGCTTTCCCATCATCATTTTTTTTGCCTGTTCCCAAAGCAACAACCTCTGCTTCAAGTGGTTTTTCCTTAGCTGTATCAGGGATAATTATTCCGCCTTTTTTAACTTCTGCTTCTTCAAGACGCCTCACAATAATTCTGTCTCCAAGGGGTTTTACGTTAGGTTTCATTCCTCACATCTCCTTTCAAATGATTATTTTTTATTACTTATTATCTTTTTTATCATCTTCATCTACTACTTCATAGTCAGCATCAATAATATCTTCTTTGTCTCCTTTCTCTCCTGTTGCATTCGACTCCTGTCCTTCGGGTTCCTTTTTTTCAGATTCTTTATCATGTTGTTATGCTTGCTGATATATTTCAGAGGAAATATCCTGCATTTTTTTCAACAAAGCCTCCGTTGAATCGTCTATTTCTTTTACATCATCACTTTCTATAGCCTTTTTTACTCGTTCTATTTCTGAATCACATTGATTTTTTTTATCTCCAGGGATCTTGTCTTCAAGGTCTTTAAGTGTTTTTTCAACTTGGTAGACAGCGTTTTCACCCTTATTTCTTGCGTCAACAAGTGTGCGCTTTTTCTTATCTTGATCTGCATGTTCTTCAGGTTCATTAACCATATTTTTAATTTCTTCGTCACTAAGGCCGCTTGACGCTTGAATTGTAATTTTTTGTTCCTTGCCTGTGCCAAGATCCTTTGCTGTAACATGAAGTATTCCGTTAGCGTCTATATCAAACGCAACTTCAATTTGTGGCACACCTCTGGGAGCAGGAGGAATTCCAACAAGTTGAAAATTCCCAATTAGTTTGTTGTATTGAGCCATTTCTCTTTCGCCCTGAAACACTCTTACATCAACGCTTGTTTGATTGTCAGCTGCTGTGGAGAATATTTCGCTTTTATTAGTAGGTATCGTAGTGTTTCTTTCTATGAGTTTTGTAAAAACACCACCGAGTGTTTCAATGCCAAAGGAAAGAGGGGTGACATCCAGAAGCAATACGTCTGTAACTTCCCCCTTGAGAACTCCGGCCTGAATTGCAGCTCCAATTGCTACAACTTCATCTGGATTAACACCTTTGTGAGGCTCTTTTTTAAATATTTTTTTAACTATTTCCTGCACTTTTGGCATGCGCGTCATTCCGCCAACAAGAATTACTTCGTCAATGTCATCTGGCTTTAGTCCGGCATCAGACAAAGCTTTTTTGCAAGGATCAACGGTTCTTTCAAGTAGACTATCAACAAGCTGCTCCAATTTGGATCTTGTCAATTTAAGATTCAAATGTTTAGGCCCGGATGCATCTGCTGTAATGAAAGGCAAATTTATTTCAGTTTCCATTGCGGACGAGAGCTCACATTTTCTTTTCTCAGCCTCTTCTTTAAGTCTTTGTAAAGCCATAGGATCCTTTTTAAGATCTATTCCTGAATCTTTTTTAAATTCGCTCACTATCCAGTTAATAATTTTCTGGTCAAAATCATCACCGCCTAAATGGGTGTCACCATTTGTCGATTTTACTTCGAATACGCCATCGCCTATTTCAAGAATAGATACATCAAATGTTCCTCCGCCTAAATCATACACTACAATTTTTTCATCTTTCTTCTTGTCGAGTCCATATGCTAATGACGCAGCTGTCGGTTCGTTAATGATTCTTAAAACATCAAGGCCCGCAATGCGTCCGGCATCTTTAGTTGCTTGCCTTTGGCTGTCATTAAAATATGCAGGAACTGTAACTACAGCTTGAGTTACTTTAGTCCCAAGATAGCTTTCTGCATCAGCTTTAAGTTTTTGAAGTATCATGGAAGATAGTTCAGGTGGGCTGTTGAGTTTGCCGTTAATATCTACTTGCGCATCGCCGTTTTTTGTTTTTTTAACAGTATAAGGAACTAGCTTTATCTCTTCACCCACTTCCTCGAATTTTCTGCCCATAAATCTTTTAATTGAATAAACAGTGTTCTGAGGGTTTGTTATTGCTTGTCTTTTAGCTGGAGTTCCAACAAGTCTCTCCCCTGACTTTGTAAATGCAACAACTGAAGGTGTTGTCCTTCCTCCTTCTGCATTAGGTATTACAACAGGATCTCCACCTTCAAGAACCGAAACACAAGAATTTGTTGTACCTAAATCAATTCCAATTACTTTTGACATTTGTTTCTCCTGATTTTTATAGTTATTTAATATTTTTTGAATTTTGTTAAAGATATTAGCAAACACCATGCCAAAGACATTAAACATTTTAGAAAACAATACATATCTACTTGGGAGACAGTGATTAAAAAATATTATTAGTCATTATATTTAAGTAGAAGAAACATTTGGGAGGGACATTGTGACGCTGTTTGTTGAAGGGTTCTTTTTAAACGGGTCAATACGTCTCAGCAATCAGGATTTTTCAATCCCATATTCATTAAGCTTTCGATGAAGTGTTCTACGGCTTATGCCTAGAATCTTTGCTGCCTTAGTTTTATTGTTTTTTACAGATCCCAGAGTTTCTAAAATAAGATGCTTTTCTGCATCTTTAAGCTGAATGCCAGGAGTGAAAGTTAAGCCAAAAGATTTTATACTACTGGAGGAATTTATTGGTTCAGGTATGTTTTCTTCTGTAAGTTCCTGAGTTTTAGATAGTATAATCATGCTTTCAATTGTATTTCTTAGTTCTCTAACATTTCCAGGCCAGGAATACGACTGCAGTATATTCAATGCATTGGCAGAAAGGCCTAAAACAGGTCTTTGATTAGCTATTGAAAACTCTTCAATAAACTTGTTTACTAGAATTGGTATATCCTCACGTCTGTCCCTAAGCGGCGGTACTTGAATTGAAACAACCTTTAAACGGTAAAAAAGGTCTTCTCTGAACGCGTTTTCTTCAACAAGATTTTCAAGATTGGCATTTGTAGCTGCAACAATTCTTGCATCAGTCTTAATAACATCGGTCCCCCCTACTCTTTCAAATTCTCTCTCCTGAAGTACGCGTAATAGCTTTACTTGAATCCTTAAACTGATTTCAGATATTTCATCCAGGAAAAGAGTTCCTCCTGCTGAACGTTCAAAACGACCGGGTTTTCTTGTATGTGCTCCGGTAAAAGCTCCTTTCTCATGACCAAACAGTTCACTTTCAAGCAAGCTTTCAGATAGGGCCGCACAATGTACAGCTATAAAAGGCCCATTCCTGCGCGGACTGTTGAAATGAATCGCATTTGCAATTAGTTCTTTTCCTGTACCGCTTTCTCCCAGAATTAGAATTGATGCTTGTGTTGGAGCAGCCTGCTTAATTGTTTCGAAAACAGTTTTCATCTTAGGGCTTTCTCCAATAATGTTTTCAAAACCATACCGAGAATTGAGCTGTTCCTTAAGAGCAATGTTTTCCCTTGCAATATTTCTTGTTATTAGTGCTCTTTGAACAGCAAGCTCTAATTCCTCAAGATTAATAGGCTTTGAAATATAATCAAATGCACCTTCTTTAACCGCTTTTACTGCAGTGTCGACAGTTCCATAGGCAGTAATCATAATAATGGTTAATCCATCATCTATTTTCTTAGCTTCTTTTATAAGTTCAATCCCGTTAATATCTGGCATCCTTAAGTCTGTAATAAGAAGTTCAGGCTGTTCAGATTTAAGCAGAGAAATCGCTTCCTTGCCATTACCAGCAAGATAAACGTCATAGCCTAGAGGTGTTAAAGCTTTTTGAAGACCATTTCTGGAGTGCTTTTCATCGTCAACAACTAAAATTTTTGTAGCTTGCATTGGTTCCTCAGTTATTTTCACTTATTTCTACGTTATTTAATGCAGGGAGAAGACGAAGTCTGCGCTTAAGCCCTAAAGGTATTAAAATCGAAAAAAGCGTACCCTCTCCAGGTTCACTTTGCACGTTTATTACTCCTCCGTGAGCACGAATGATTCTATAAACTATCGAAAGCCCCAATCCTGTTCCGTTGTTCTTGGTTGTATAATATGGTTCAAATATACGATTCAAACTTTCTTTTGGTATTCCATCGCCTGAGTCTTGAAAATCTATTCTGGCAAGATCTCTTTCACGTGAAGTTGAAATTTTTAATAAACCGCCTTCAGGCATCGATTGTATGGCATTTTTTATTAAGTTAATAATTGCCTGCCTTATTTGATATTCATCTGCCATTACCAGCCCGTCAGAAGAATCGTACTTTTGCTCAATAGCGATGTTCGCAGCATGTATTTCAGGCATCATCATGTCTGTAGTGTCAACTATAATTTTTTCAATTGAGTGAGGTTGAAAAGATGGTTTGAACGGTCTTACGGCAACAAGAAAATCATTCAATATATTATCAAGTCTCTGTACTTCTGATTTCAACACGTGAAAATGTTCATCAAACCTATTCTTCGTCTCATCAGAACAGGAATCAATATCTCGCTCCATAAGCTGAAGATGGATAGAAAGCGAATTCAAAGGATTTCCAATTTCATGTGCCATAGCAGCAGCCATAGTATTAACTGTACTGTGCTTTTCAAATCTAATATTTTCTGTTTCAACTTCCCTTTGTTTTGTTATATCCATCAAGATGACAGATAAACCTAAAAATTTTTCCGAAGCATCATCATGAAGTGGAACTGCATTAATTGATACGATTCTGTATGTGGGTTCAAATATCTCAATCTCTTTGTTTATTAAAATTGTCCAGTTTCGAGAGAAATCACTCTCTTGAGTATCGAATCCTATTGCATTAAGATATTCATGGAGATTGCTTAATAGGTGAGATTCGGACGGTAGAAAGAAAAGATCTGAAGCCATTCTGTTCATAAAAACTATTTTATACGCTTCGTTAGTTACAATAATGCCTTCTTTAAGTGAATTAAAAATGCTTTCAAAAAAACCTTTTTCTTTAGCAATTTTAAGAAGATAATTTTTTACACCCCTCCTGTCAATTTTTTCAAAATGGTCAATAAATTTCTTAAGAAAGGTACTAGGCATATTCTTCTCTAATCAGTTCCAAACAGTATGAGCAATTTCATTGGAGTTTCCATTGTCAGAGTATAACTCAGGTTTATTCACAATTTTTCCTTCTTTACTTATTTAATGCTGTTGGATAAATCGTCAGCCTTAGTTTCTGTGCCAGGTTTTGCCTCTCCACAATTCCAGCAGCGAATTGAATATCGTATTTTACTGTTACATTTTGGACAAATCCATTGAGTAGGGATTTCTGTTCCGATCAATAATCCGGAACGACTTCCTTCGATATAGAAATTCTTAATTTTTGATCGAAAAAGAAGATCTGTAATCAAGTATATAAAAAAAACAGCAAAGGCCAAACTTGCAGTAATCACTAAAATTGGTTGTCCAATTTTGTTTTCAATAGCAATCAGAGAATAAATAAATACTGTTACTGATAGAGATAGTGCAAAAAAATACATGACTAAAGAAATTATTCTGATCCAGTTTCTTGGGAAAAGAATTAAGATACTTGGAATAAGAAGAAATAGAAACACTGGATATTTAAAAGAAAGAGCTATGCTTATAAAAATCTGCAATAGTGTCAATAAAATTATTTCAATAGGGATAAGTATTTTTTTCATACAATTTCTCCTTTTTTACAGGCTATTTATCGCGTAATACCGCACCCGTGTTCGCAGATGTAACAAGCTTCGAATAACGCAATGCATAACCGCTTTTTATTTTAGAAGGTGGCGCTGTCCATTTTTTTCTTCTTTTTTCTATTTCATTTTCATCAACAAGCAATTGAAGTATTTTCTCAGGAATGTTTATGGATATTGTATCTCCATTTTCAATCAAGCCAATCAACCCTCCTTCTGCTGCCTCAGGTGATATATGCCCAATTGCAGCCCCACGAGTTCCCCCTGAGAATCTTCCATCCGTCAGCAATGCTACATCTTCATCTAGCCCCATGCCTGCGATAACTGAAGTAGGCGTCAGCATCTCACGCATTCCAGGACCACCTTTAGGCCCTTCATATCTTATGACAACAATGTCTCCTGGC
>JAVCCS010000197.1 GCA_030765365.1 Candidatus Theseobacter exili | reverse complement strand
TGAGTCAAGATAACATCAGATATCTTTAACGTTTTAGACGTCGCTGATAATCAATGTTAGCGATAACTATACGTAACAAAAAAAAGAATGACAACAAAAATACATGTGTCATTATCTAGCTGATTTTTCTTAGGAAATAGAGAAGGAGGCAGATATGATACCCTTTAGTGAACAAGTTTTAAATATCAACATAACCTTAGCACATCTGAAGTTGCCTGGAGGAACCAAAACCGATTCTGGTTCCATTCACCCGGATACAGACGCCCGGTCGGACAAACAAACATTAAAAAAACAAGTTCATCCGGTTGCTAAATTCGAACGGCAAAACAGACAAAAGTGCCTTGAGCGCATAGTTAAGAATTTGTCACAAAGCGACCTGCCTGAAAAAGCTTTAGTTGAGCAATATCTTCACCACAAGTATAGAAATAATTGCAAGAGCGCTACGATGCAGTCGGCCTATACAACAATCAGACAGTTTTTGTTTTTTCTACAGCAGGAAGGCAAAACCAGCTTTAGTGATTTGACTCACCGTGATGTGGAAGCTTACATTGAAGCATTACAGAACCGTGGTCTAAAAATTGCCACAGTGCGCTTAAGACTCATCACCCTTAACGCGTTTTTTCGTTTTTTAATTGATGAGCATATCATGGACGAACAGGTGCTGGAGAAAAAAATCAGGTTAAAGCTCCCCGACATATTACCTCGGGCCATTGAGTCTGATTCCTTAAATAGTCTTATGTCGGTAATCACAAAAACCAGAGACCGGGCAATGATTTTGCTTTTACTGCGCACAGGTATGAGAATTGGCGAACTGCTGGAAACAACATTGTCAGACATTGATATGAAGGAACAAAAAATCATCATTTACGAAGCAAGTAAAACCGGAATCGGGCGGATAGTGTACTTCAGTCATGATGCACGTATAGCACTTGAACAGTGGCTGCAGCAACGTGACAAAAGCCAGCCGTTTCTGTTTTACAATAAACGCCGGGGACCTCTGGGCTATGCTGCATCTCGAAGTTTATTTATGAAATATGTGAAGAAGGCAGGACTTGAGGATCGCGGGTATACACTGCACCGTCTGCGTCACAGTTTTGCCAGTGGACTTCTTAATGCCGGGATGCGACTGGAACACCTGCAGCCGATTCTCGGACACACAAGTATTGAAGTTACCCGCCGCTATGCCCGCCTAACGGACAAAAGCCGGGAGGATGAATACTTCCGGGCCATACAGGTCATAGAACAGGAGGATACGGATGGAGACTACTAATGCAATCATCAACTACCGGCGTCATCTGAAGCGGCGCAACTGCTCAGCCCATACTATCAGGAATTACATGAACATGCTCAAACAGTTTGTGCTTTGGATTGATGTACCCCTTGAGCAGGCGACGCGTGAAAAGCTCACGGATTATGTAGATTTTCTTTTGGATAGAAAACTCAAACCCAAAACCATCAACTGTCACATCGGCTGTATCCGTGCTTTTTATGAGTACCTGCAACGGGAAGAAGTTTTAAAGATTACAAACCCAGTACGTAAAAGATTTACCCTGCGACTGCCTAGGCCACTGCCCCGGTTTCTTAATGACGATGAAGTTAGAAGGTTGTTTGAGGTCATAAACAAGGTACGGGATCGAGCCATCTTTATGCTGATGCTCAGAACAGGACTTCGTGTTGAGGAAGTATCACGGTTAACTCTGGGAGCTATTGATCTGAAGCGAAAAAAGATATTTGTAAACCAGGGCAAAGGCGGTAAGGACCGTGTTGTCTATATCAGTTCTGATGCAAATCGTGCACTGATTGATTACCTGCAGTGCCGGCCATTGAGCAGATCCAGAGGACTGTTTCTGGTTGAGAAGGGAACCTGTCGGGGAGCACCTATCTCCGTACGTGGGATTCAAAAGCGTATTGAATATTACAGCAAAAAGGCCGGGCTGAAAATATCGTGTCATCAACTGCGTCACACTATGGCTACACAGCTTTTAAATGTTGATACCAACCTGTCAACCATACAGGACCTGCTGGGACACGGGCGGGTGACAACAACGCAGAGATACTGCAGAGTGAGCAACCTGAAAGTACAGCGGGACTACCACAGGGCCATGGAAGTTATTATGCAGAGAACACAGCCAATGCATGGTAGAACCGGTCTTTACCACAGGTGATATTATTGGAAATGGTAGCGTGATTCTCAGTAACAACAGTGAAGATTAGGTGAAACAAACTTGACAATGACTAAAAACAGGAGTATGAAAACCGTGTAACCCACCATAACTCCTTAGAAAAATCACTTTTGTTACGTACAAGCGATAAGACCTTCAAAAATAATAACACAATAATAATTCAAATTACCAGAAGTACCTTTGAATTATTTTCAGTGAAAACCGAGTTAAACGCCTGGCACTCAACTTGACATCTGCAATTAGGCAAGATTACTAATGTTAATAGATAATTCATTGAGGAGGCGTAAGCATGTCAAAGTATGCATACAAAAAAAGGAAAAGAACTAAGGCTTTTCGTTATTATCACCGCAAAATAAATTCAAAGAGATTACCCCATGCCATTGATCCTGAGGACATAAGCCGTTTACTTTTTGTTATTAAGAAAATCCAAGATAAGGCATTAATTTTGCTACTACTGAGGACGGGTATGAGGATTGGAGAATTGTTACAGACAAGAATTGAAGATATCAAACTAAAGGAAAGGAAGGTGCTCATTCCTGAAAGTGAAAAAAATGGAATTGGAAGGGTGGTTTATTATAGTGATGATGCACAAAAGGCTCTGAAGGCATGGCTCAAAAAGAGAGAGTCATTTCAAGACTATTTATTTTATGGGAAAAGACGAGATTTTTTGTCTTATTCAAATGTGCATGCAACTTTTAAGAAATATCTAGAAAAAGCTGAATTATGTA
>JAVCCS010000284.1 GCA_030765365.1 Candidatus Theseobacter exili | reverse complement strand
GAAAATTTGGATCTGTCATTGCTGTTGACAATGTTGAGTTCAATATCAGAGAAGGTGAGATTTTTGGGTTTATTGGCCCGAGTGGTTCCGGAAAGACGACTGCAATGCGGATGTTGTGCGGGATCCTTGTTCCTTCCTCAGGCTCGGGTAAGGTAGGTAAATTTGATATTATCAGCGAATCGGAAAAAATAAAAACCATTATTGGATATACAGCACAGAGCTTTAGTCTTTACGAAGATTTGACTGTTGAAGAAAACATTGAATTTTACAGCAGTATTTATGGGAACAAGGCTTCAGTTATTCAGGTTTCTTCACTCCTTGAAACATTTAGGATTTCACAATATAGAAAAACATTAGCAGCTAATCTTTCCGGGGGAACAAAACAGAAATTGGCCATGATTTGTGCCGTTTCTCATCAGCCGCGCATTCTTTTTCTTGATGAACCGACTGCGGGTATTGATCCATTATCTTCCAGGGAAATATGGGCGATGCTTTATGAATTTACAAAAAGCGGGATTTCGATTTTCGTAAATACACATCTTATGAATGAAGCTGAACACTGTAATCAATTATCTTTTCTTTATCAGGGAAAAATAATTGCACACGGAAGCCCTGAAACTCTTAAAAGGGATGTCATAAGTGAAAAGACCCTCGAAGTGCGGGCAGGAGTGCCTCTAATACATTTAATTGGTGATTTCCAGCAAATGAAGGGAGTTATAGATGTATATACTTCCGGAGAGTTTTTGCATATCACAACTAAAAATTCCAGCATTGTTTCAGAGCATATAGACAGCTACGCACAAGAAAAAAACCTTAAGATAGAAACGGCAGAGGTTTTGCCTTCCCTTGAGGATGTCTTTGTTAACCTGACAAGGAATATGGATTCATGAAACGAATTGGTTATCTTTTCAAAAAGGAAATGATCCAACTAAAGCGAGACAAACGATCCCTGGTTTTTTTTATAGTAATGCCGACTCTGATGCTTATTCTTTTTGGTTATGCTTTATCAACAGACATTAAACACCTACCAACAGCTGTCTATGATAAAGACGGGCGCTATTTAAGTAGAGAATTAATTGCAACAATGCAGAATTCAGATTATTTTGACATTAAATACCAGGTGTTTTCTGAAGAAGAGGTTAGAACGCTATTGGATAATGGCAGCGTAAAGGTAGGAATGATAATTCCAGACAGTTTTTCCAGGGATTGCCGATCCGGCAACGGAGCACAGGTCCAGGTCCTGATAGATGGCTCACAGCCCCAAATAGCAAGTACAGCGCTGAATACGAGTACCGCTTGTATTCAGTCTTTATCGGAAAGAATAACAAATGGAATACAAACCCAGAATATTGAGGCAGAACCAAGGATATGGTATAACCCGGCTATGCGCAGCGCCAATTTTATGGTGCCGGGTTTAATAGGGCTTATTCTGCAAATGCTGATTCCAATGATGACAGTTGTAGGGATTGTTAGAGAAAGAGAAACCGGCACAATAGAACAGCTGATAACAACGCCGATTAAGCCGTATGAACTTATCCTGGGAAAGCTGCTGCCATATATGACAATAGCGTTTTTCATTGTACTTATTGTTAGTATTGTTGGAAGCACGGTTTTTCAGGTGCCGATTAAAGGCAGTCTGCTTACATTTGGTTTAGTTGTACTTCTGTTTTTGCTTGTTTGTTTGAGTATAGGTCTTCTTTTTTCAACAATTGCTCAAAATCAGCTGCAGGCTTTTCAGATGGTAATTATGGTTGGCTTTCCTTCCATACTTCTTTCAGGAATAACATATCCGCGGGTTGCAATGCCGAAAATAGTATATTATTTTGGCAATATTCTTCCACTGACGCATTTTATTGATCTTATTATGGGCGTTACTTTGAAAGGCGTCGGCCTGAAGGATATGTGGGGTTCATTTTTAACTCTTGTATGTTTTGAAATAGTAATCGTATTAGTGAGCATAAAAAAGTTTAAAAAGAAGATTGCCTGACATCAGTCTCTGCCTCATCTGATATAAACCCAAAAGAACGGTCCTTTTTTAATAACAACAAAGAGCGACATAACGGCTCATACATGCCTCTTCGATTTTTATGAACCTCCTTTTTTTAAATACCAAAAAACGCAAATAGAGTCATGATGTCTCATATATTGTTTTGTTTATCATGTATAAAAGAGACAATATGACGCTATATATATGCTGGTAAGTGCGATTAAAGCAACTAACACATTGGTATTAAGCTAAATACGAAATATTTATAAAAACCGGCATGGTATATGCTTGAATATTATTAGAACGCACATTATGCGACAAAAAGGAACAGTGTAAATGTGAAAGGAGATTAAAATGTTGTGGAACGAAGTTGCAGTTAAAACTCAGAAGTAATGATGATAATGTTATTAATATTGTGTAAAATAAACAATATTATCTGCATCTTAAAGAATAAGGATAACCATGAAATTTACTGAATGGAATAAATATATGGGTTATAGTGGAGACATAAACTCTGGTGATAATTTTAAGGAAGAATTTTGTAATGAAGACTTGGAAAACTGTATTAATATTCCAGTAAACAATGGGAATAAAGTAAATTTTCACGAAGATTCCAGTATTGAATTAAAGGATTGTCAAAACAGCCTGAAGAGGCTTCAGGCAGATTTTGACAACTACAGGAAAAGGACTAATAGTGAAAAGAAAGAGCTTGAAAAGAAAGCTAATCAGGGGCTTATCCTCGAGCTATTACCGGTTTTAGATCATTTTGAAATTGGTATACAAACCGGGAAGGATCATGATGTTCATGAAGCTGTTACTGATGGGTTTCAGATAGTTTTTAACCAGCTTATGGATGTTTTGGTGGGAAATGGACTTGCTGTAATAGACACTGAAGGTATAAAGTTTAACCCTCATGTCCATGACTGTATTGCATATGAGCCGTCTGAGATCTATCCTGAAGATACGATTATTCAGCAGACACGCAGTGGTTATACCTTGTATAATAGAGTTATACGTCCGTCAAAGGTGATAGTTTCAAGTGGTCTAAACGGTATGGATATGCATAAAGATGCAGATGAAGACGGGAGAAATGGATGGCAGTAAAATATAAAGATTACTACGAAACGTTAGGTGTAGACAGGAAGGCCGACGGTGCTTCAATTAAGAAGGCATATCGTAAGCTTGCACGCAAGTACCATCCTGATGTAAACAAGGATTCTGCTGCAGAGGCAAAGTTCAAAGAAGCAGCTGAAGCCTATGAAGTTTTGAGCGATCCTGAAAAAAGGCAAAAGTATGATACCCTTGGTGCAAACTGGCGAAACGGTCAGGATTTTACGCCGCCTCCCGGATGGGAAAATCTTGGTTTCAAGTTTCATGGTTCGGGGGCTTCACAAGGGGGTTCTTTTCATGAATCTGGCGGCGGTTTCAGCGATTTTTTCGAATCGTTTTTTGGCGGTAATTTTTCAGGTGAACAATTTTCAGGCTTTCATAATCAATCTAGGACAAGGACGATGAAGGGACAGGATCATGAGGCTGAAATTACCATCCCGCTGGAAGAAGCCTATCATGGGGTAAAAAAGAGTATTTCTTTAACAACTTCATGGGTTGACGCCCATGGTCAGACGCAAAACAAAGTCAAGAATTATGATGTTAATATTCCTCCGGGAACGACTGATAAATCTCGTATTCGTTTAGTAGGACAAGGTGGAAAAGGACAGGGGGGCGGTCCTGCTGGTGATCTGTTTCTAAAAGTAAAAATTGCATCGCATAGAATATTTCGCCTTAATGGATATGATATTGAAGAAGATTTAAATATTGCTTCCTGGGAAGCGGCATTAGGTGCAAAAGTCCCCGTAAAAACACTGGGTGGAACTGTTACCATAAACGTTCCTCCAGGAACTCAGAGCACTCAACGCATAAGGCTAAAGGATAAGGGGCTACCTAAACGTAAAGGACAGGGCAGGGGTGACCTTTTTGCAAAAGTTAAAATAGTGGTTCCAAAGACTCTTTCCGCTAAGGAAAAAGAGCTCTACAGTGAACTATCAAAAAATTCCACATTTGATCCAAGATAAGCTTTAAAGAATTTATCTCCTGTGAAGGCGCAGAGAGGCTGAAGTAAGAGCGATCATGTTGGGATTCCTTCTCCTTGTTTTCACTTGAAATCAAACTAAAATCATGATATAATGAAACATCGTTTTATACATCACTTTACAAGCGGATTCTAAGAAAGGACGATTGAAAATGACCTGTCGATTTTCAGTTAAAAATTATGTAAAACCTATTTTTCCTCTAGTATGTAGATTTCTGTCTTTGTTTTTGGTTTTTATGCAGATTTTCACTGTAAATAATTTTCTTGCAGCAGATGAAGAGAAATGGGGGACTCTCGAAGATGGAGAGGTTCATGTCTTTTATTGTTCACATCAGGATATTGGATGGGAAGACAGTTATTATAATTGCAGGCAAAAGAGAAATGACCTGATCATTAAACCGGTACTTGACTGGATTTCTTTGGATAGCAACTACAAGTATTGCGTTGAATATTCAAGGATACTAATGGATTTTCTGGATCTAAATCACACGTATAAACCTACCGTTATAGCCCATACAAAAACAGGAAACATCGAATGGGGTGCTACTTATAATTGTGGTTATGAATCACTTTTTTCCAGTGAAGCTCTTGTGCGGCAGACCTATCTGGGTCGCAAATGGATAAAAAACTATCTGGGGGATGGTTGTGATACCCATTGTGCCTGGAATGTTGATGCTCCAGTACGAGCCTTGCAGGCTCCACAAATCTACAAAAAAGCGGGAATTAAATATATGATGGCCAGCCGCTATAAAAAGGGATTTTTTAAATGGAGTAGCCCTAATGCTCATGAAGGGACTGATGACTACAGTATGCTGGTGTTTTCTGATGGAAAATACGATTATCCCTGGGTATATTTTCCTAGAACCGAAACAGGGGATACTTTTTCAAATGGACTTTTTGTCCCTTATGGATATTTTAAAAAACAGCCTAATGAAACAGGTTCAACTCGAGATCCCGTTCCTGGTGACATAGATTACATCCCAGAATATATAAATGATTATTGGAAAGATGTTGATACGTATAACGGTACCTGGTATGCGTGGAACGATTATTACTCAGGTAAAAACTTAAGCGATATTATGTTGGTAATGTATATGACAGATATGGGAATACCCAGGCAGTTCATGGGGTCCCTCGAGGTGCAGGGAGAAAGTTATCTTTTATCAGAATATGACGCCAGCATGACAGGAGGAGATCCTTCCCTTATACTTTCAACCGCAGGCCAGGCAATGGCTGCTGTTGAAACTGCTGCTAACAATCAAGGTGTTGGAACTACATTCTATGAT
>JAVCCS010000125.1 GCA_030765365.1 Candidatus Theseobacter exili | reverse complement strand
GCCAATATAAAACACGAGACTATGTTAATATCTAGAATCCAAAAAGATTTGTTTGACTTTATCGAACTTGACCCAGATGACAGAGATGGTTTGATTGAATATTGGTATATGTCCAATAGTGAAGCACTTTCTGCTGCTTTAACAGAAAAACAAGGCCATAATATAATTGTAAATGTATCCAGTTTCGATCACTTTGAAATGCTTTCTAAAAAATTATTTTTGTTGGCCGATACTTTGGTCTTAAGAGATACACGTAAATGGACTAAGGAAGAAAATAAATTTAATGCAATACCAATACCAATCAAGGGCTATAAACTAGAGTATGCTGTTAAGAATTCTAAATCTAATAAAATTCCTATTCCAATTGAGGACTATAAACCAGGTTATTCTGATGATGTATATGATAAACTTAAGGATTTGAAGCCTTCTCCGCTAACATTTGTTTATAAACCAAATTTGTACTGGACAAGTACAGAAAAAACACTCAATAACGGATATCACGTGGCCTATGCTGGATGGGAATACAACAATATTCCTGCTGAATTTAAAAATTGGATATCCAACTCAGGGAGAGAATTCTTAAAAACAGGAAGAATTGTATATGCCCCATTCATTCCTTCTTTGGAAATGGAGCTTGAATTCCTTAAAAACAAAGTATCGCTTCCTGAATATTTCAATGCGACACCTTTTTATCATCAGAATTATGAGTGGTTAAATGATAACAACTTAAACGTCTTGTTATCAATCAAATTCCCTTATCTTGACAACCTAAATATTGATACCATTTCCAAAGTCAAAGAAGACCATCACGATGATTTTTCAAATTTCAGCAAATCACTCTTATCTGCAATTAATAATGTTAAATCTACTTTTGGAACTAATGAGTTTTTAAGAGAAGTAAAGTATATACAAAGAAATCAGATTGATGACAGTCTTGATAAAATTGAGCAAAAGGTAAAGAGAATCTGTAATATGAGTGTACTTAGTAAGGCTGGTGTATTAATGGGATTAATTGGTCTGAATGCATCAATGTACCTTGGAGCTGATATGAAATCCATTGTTACTGGATTAACTGCTGCAGGTATCGCAGTTGTATTAGATAAAGTAAATGACATGAAAGCCGAAGGTCAATTAAAGGAAAATGATTGTTATTTTCTATGGAAATTAAAAGAATATACCAAATAACGGCAGGTAACATGCTATAAATTCAAGCGGGCGGAAAGTGATATTTGAAACAGAAATTCATTAATTTTACTTCGGTGAAGCTTGATAATGAAGTGGGTAAAATGCCCGCCAAAATTTATAGCTAATCGTTATGGCTCATTTAAACAAAAGAAAATGACAACAAGAATCAATGTAAAAGCGACGGAGAAGACTATATTAAATGTAATTGGGACAAAAATTCGTCAAGTACTTTTGGATAACACGTCAAAGTATATTGGTTTTAGATATACGAATGAAGTTAAATTTCCAGAATGTAGGCCTGTTGATGAAAATTATGAGATTTTGTTACCGATTTCATCAAAAGGCGATGAAATTAAATCTGTATATGAACTAGCCCATGAATGCATCCATTTAATCACACCAGTTGAAAAAAATAACGTGAATTATTTTGAAGAAGGTTTGGCAACAAAGTTTCAATTAGACTTCATCAAAAAATATAAGCACATAAGGGTTCAAAATGGAGAAATATATTATGATGTCGCAATGAAGAAGCTGAGAACAGAAGACGAAAAATATTCTATAGCTTATGATGATATTGAAAAAATTGAAAGATTATCGACTAAAACAATATATGAAATATGTAAGGAATTATTTCAGAAGGATTTGATTATTACATTTGCTCAAATTACCCCTGAAATGCTTGAACAAGTAACTGGAATCAAAGATAACGATGAGCTACTAATTAGAGTTTGTGAAAAGTTCTACACATAATAAAGACAACCGCTACGAGTATATTGCGCATACCGCCCGCTTTTGGATAAGTTATTGCGAATGCATAATTTAGTTTTTCAACTAAAAGACTGTGCAGCCGGATATGTTGGGCGGTACAATGCCATATGCCGGTACGTTAGCGTTCATTGGTAAATAAAATACAGAATAACTTAGCAACCAATTAAAAACAGAAACAATATGAAAAAAAGAAAAACAACTTTAGGAATTTTAATCCTTGCTGCTACATTAGTAGTTGGGGCTTGCGGTAATTTTGGTTCAGAAAAAGAAAACAGTGATGGATCATCTGTAAAAATCAACAATCAGGAGTGGATGACGAAAAATTTGAATGTCAGCACATTTCGAAACGGTGACCCCATACCGGAAGCAAAAACTACGGAAGAATGGGAGAGAGCAGGTAAAAATAAACAGCCGGCATGGAGTTATTACGACAACGACACTAAGAATGGCGAAAAGTATGGTAAGTTGTATAACTGGTATGTAGTAAACGACCCAAGAGGTTTGGCGCCTGAAGGTTGGCACGTACCATCTGATGAAGAATGGGCTCAGTTAACAGACTTTTTAGGTAGAGTGGAGGTTGCCGGCACAAAAATGAAAAGCAAAGAGGGCTGGAATGAAAATGGTAACGGCAGCAACGAAAGCGGTTTTTCAGGTCTGCCGGGCGGTAACCGCACATATGGAAGTTTCCTTAACATTGGCAACGTAGGTAACTGGTGGAGTTCTACTGAATACAATACTGACTATGCCTGGTACTACTTCCTGCGTTTCTACGTTGGCAGAGTGAATAGGAGCTTCAACGATAAGATGATCGGTTTTTCTGTCCGCTGCCTCAGGGATTAAGACACTTTGACTATTTGACACTTTGTCTATTTGGGGTTAGGGGCAAAGTTCCAACAAAAACTTTTTTTAAGAAATGAAGTTGCACAGTGATTTGCCTTAATAATTGGAAATCAACGAAACGCTAGTCGAGTAAGCTAGGGGAATTTC
>JAVCCS010000109.1 GCA_030765365.1 Candidatus Theseobacter exili | reverse complement strand
TTTCCTATGAAGCAGAAGCTGAAGAAATTACATCTGAAGAAATAGTAAAAAGAATATTTGATGAAATTGAAGTGCCCTGATTTATTTTTGAATTAGCTATATGAATATGTTTATATTATTTTAATGGTTTGATGAGAAGAGTCCGGAAGAATGGAAGTAAAAGAAATATTAAAAAATGTCAGGCAGATTGAACTTAGAACAAGAAAACTTGTTAATGAAGTTTTCTCCGGTGAGTATCTGAGTGTTTTTAAAGGTCGGGGAATGGAGTTCGCCGAAGTTCGTGAATATCAGCCGGGCGATGATGTAAGGTCAATTGACTGGAATGTTACTGCCAGAACAGGCAAACCTTTTATCAAGAGGTTCCAGGA
Organism: Candidatus Theseobacter exili; assembly: GCA_030765365.1. Lineage (GTDB taxonomy): Bacteria > Auribacterota > JACPWU01 > Theseobacterales > Theseobacteraceae > Theseobacter > Theseobacter exili. Next base: position 12,006 of record JAVCCS010000109.1, on the reverse strand, counting down.
GGAAAGAGAGCTTACTGTAATGCTTTTGATAGATAGAAGCGGTTCTGAAAATTTCGGAACAAAAAACAGAAAAAAGGAGCAACTTGCTGCTGAATTGAGTGCTTTATTCGCTTTTTCTGCAATAAAAAACAATGATCGAGTTGGTTTGATTATATTTACTGATCATGTTGAGCAGTATATTCCACCAAGAAAAGGAAAGGGGCATGTTCTTCGTGTAATAAGGGAGATTATGTATTTTCAACCTGAAAATAAAAGGACAAGCTTAAAAACCGGTCTTGAATTTCTTAACAAAGTTGCAAAAAGGCACAGCATTGTTTTTCTGATATCTGATTTCATGGATAAAGGTTATGAAAAGGCTTTGCAGATTGCCAATAGAAGGCATGATGTTGTCGGTCTGGTTTTGTCTGATCCGCGAGAGAATGAAATGACGGATGTCGGGCTGTTGTCATTGGAAGATGCCGAGACAGGTGAAGGACTATTGATTGATACTTCCGATTTTAATGTCAGGAATGCATTTAAAGACAGAAGAAATGAAGAAATGGAGAATCTGAAAAAGTTTCTTTCAAGAAATTGTGTAGATAATATTTTTCTTTCAACGGATGAATCATATATAAAACCACTAATTAGTTTCTTTAAGAAAAGAAGGTTAAGATTCAGATAGAAAGTGAAATTAGTTGATTCAGTAGTTGTTCTGAAGGCGGGTAAGCAGGGAAATGAAATTATTTTATAACTTATGCATTTTTTTATTTATTGGTTTATGTCCGGTATCAGCATTTGCACAGAATCTATCGGTTGATGTTTCAGCTACTGTTGATAAATCTGTCGTAAAAATAGGCGATAGATTTTTGTATAAGCTTAGGATTTCAAGAAAACCCGGAGTATTGATGGAAATTCCGGATATGGATAAAATCCTCGAACAATTCGTGATTGTAAATCAAAAGATAGAACAGGGAAAGTCAAAAGGAAAGTGGTTAGAAACCCTGTGTTTTGAACTTGCTCTTTATGAAACTGGGAAATATGAAATACCAAAAGTAGGAATATTATTTAAAGAAAAGGGTCAGGAAAAGACTGTTTTTTCAAATAGTGTTTCTGTTGAAGTTGGGAGCATTCTTGAGCCTGATCAAACGCATTACAGGATACGTGATATAAAACAGCCGTTAAATGTTCCTTTTAATTACGGGTTAATGATACTTTTGTTAATTTGTTTGCTTTTTGGGGCAGCTATTATCGCATTTATTATGAAAAAGCTTTTAAAAAGAAATAAAGGATTTGTCCCTTTTAATAATGAAATTTCTTTGTCACCAGACGAAAAAGCGTTCAAGCTTTTAGATGAACTGATTGAAGAAGATCTGATAAAAAACGGTTTTGTAAAAGAATATTATACAAGACTTTCTGGCATTCTCCGAGGTTATCTGGAAGATAGATATGACTACAGTGCCATGGACAAAACAACGCAGGAAATTTCGAAGGCATTGAAATCTTTGAAAGTAAAAATGGGTCCTTATGACCTAATGCGAACTGCGCTTGAAAATTCCGACCTTGTAAAATTTGCAAAATATCTGCCTGTTAGTAAAGAATCAGAAAACGATGTTCATCAGGCAAGGAGTTTTGTTGAGATGACTACCGAGCATCCGGAAACAGACGAAAATATTGACAAAGGATCCTAAACGATGAGATTTGCATTGCCCTGGTTTTTGTTGTTGCTTTCTGTAATTCCTCTTCTGGTCTGGAAAGAAATGAAGTGGTTTAGAAAAACCAGTTCTGTTATAAGTTTTTCCGGCATCAAGGATCTGAAAGAATCGGTAATTACTTTTAGGTTGAGAATCGAGAAATTAATGCCTTACGCATCCATATTGTGTTTGACATTGCTTATTATTGGACTGGCGCGTCCACAGACTGTGTCGGGTAGAAATGAATTGTATTCTGAGGGCATAGCTATTGTTCTTGTTGTTGATGCTTCAGGAAGTATGGAAGCTGAAGATTTTAAACCAAAAAACAGACTTCATGTTGCAAAAGAGGTAGTTAAAAAATTTGTTGAGAAAAGACATGCGGATCAGATTGGTCTTGTTATTTTTGGGGAGCGTAGTTTTACTCAGTGTCCCCTTACTCTGGATCATAGAGTTTTATTGAGATTGATTGATTCTGTGCGTATGGGAATAGTCCCAAAGGACAGGACTGCAATTGGTATGGCATTGGCAACTGCATTGAATAGGCTTCGAGATGTTGAAGCTAAAAGTAAAGTTATAGTGCTTTTAACTGATGGGATGAATAATGCTGGAAAGATTGATCCAACTACTGCAGCTGAAATGGCTTTTTCTCTGGGAGTTAAAGTTTATACCATAGGGATTGGCAAGGAGGGGACAGCTGCAATTCCGGTAAATCATCCAGTGTTTGGAAAACAATACGCGCAAATTGAAACGGATGTTGACGAACAAACACTTGCTCAAATTGCTGATAAAACAGGAGGCTTCTTCTTTAGAGCAACATCTCCACAGATGTTAGAGGATGTGTATATAAAGATAGATATGTTGGAAAAGACAAAAATAGAAGCAAGATCTTATACAAATTATAATGAATTGATTAAATATTTTGTCTGGCCTGCTTTGTTCATATTATTAGTACATATTTTGTTGAGCTTAACCTGGTTGAGGAAGATACCATGAGGTTTTATTCACCAACTCTACTTAATATTTTGTGGCTAATACCAGTTTTTATACTTGTTTATGTTCGATCGAATAAGTTGAGGAGGAGAAAATTATATAATTTTGGGGAAAATATTTTAGTGGATGACTTGTCTGCGTCTCATAGTGAAACAAAATATAGATTAAGAAAAATATTACAGTTTGGAATATTTTCAATGCTTGTTTTAGCACTGGCAAGGCCGCAGATAGGTGCGAAAATGGAAAAAATAAAACAGACAGGAGTAGACGTTGTTGTAGCGATAGATACAAGCAGGAGTATGCTTGCTGAAGATTTTAAACCCAACAGACTGCAAAAGGCAAAAAGATCTTTGATTTCTTTTATAAAACTTTTGCAAGGAAACAGAATTGGGTTAGTCGCTTTTGCCGGTGATGCTTTTGAGTTATGTCCTCTAACACTTGATCATGCTTCATTAAGAATGTATTTGGATATTCTGGACGATCAATTAATCCCTTTGCAGGGAACAGCGCTTGGAGATGCCGTCGAAACCGGTATGAAGATGCTCAAAACCGGTCCGAAAAAAGCTTCAAAAGTAATTTTTGTATTAACAGATGGTGAGGACCATGGAACCAATCCCATTGAAGCTGCAAAAAAAGCTGCGGGTGAAAATATAAAAATATATACAGTAGGAATTGGCAGCAGAAAAGGTGAGCCAATTCCCATCCGGGATGAAAATGGAAAAATGAAAGGATATAAAAAGGATATAGAGGGGGCTGTTGTATTAAGCAAGCTAGACGAAAAAACACTTGCAGAAATGGCCAATGTGTCAGGCGGAAAGTATTATCATGCAACTGCTGATGAGATGGAACTGGATAGGATAGCTGCTGAAATTCAGGGGTTGGAAAAAGGAGATTTAGAAGAAAAATTTCTTATGCATTATGAGGAGAGATTTATTATTCCGCTATCGATAGCAGTTATAGCTTTTATTATTCTTATTTTATTAGGGGATAGAAAGGGAGTGCCGCAATATCTGTTGCCATTAGTGCGTATTTTTCGTTCCGGAAAATCTCAAAAGAATATCTTAATAGTTATTTTTGCATTTAACGTTATGATTTTTTCATCAGGATTTCAAGGTAAGGTCAGAAAATCCGTTCAAAAAGGCAACGAACTATTTGCTGAAGGGAAATATAAGGAAGCATTAAGTGAATATAAGTCCGTACAGGATAATCCAAAAGAAATCCAGACTATTGATTTCAATATTGGGGATGCAGAATATATGCTTGGTGAATTTGATTCCGCAATAAGCGCATTTCAAAGATCTTCTTTTGAATCAGATCCGGAAATTGTTTCAAAAAGCTTATATAATTCAGGTAATACATATTACAAAAAGGGAGATAAAGAAAGAGCTAAAGAGTTTTATATTAAAGCGTTAGTGAAGAATCCTGATGATATTGATGCAAAATATAACCTGGAAGTTGTAACTCAGCAGATTAAGCAGCAACAGCAGCAGCAAAAACAAGAGAATAAAAAGCATGAAGAAAATCAGGATAAGAAAGAACAGCAGAAAGAAAAGGATCAGCAACAGGATAGTAAAGAAAATAAAAAAGATAAAGATCGGCAACAGGACAAAGATACTAATAAAGAAGAGCAGCAGGAGAAAAAGGAAAAGAAGGATAATAAAGAAGAAAAACAAGACCAACAGAAAAATATGCAGGAAAAAGAGTCGCAGGATAAGGAAGATAATAAACAGCAAGAGGATGAAGAGAAAAAGGATCAGCAGCAGAAAGAACAGGAAAAGAGGGACGAGGAGGAAAAACAGGAGGGGAAGAAAGACAAAAATACAGCCCAGCAGGGAAAAGAAAGAAATGAAAACAAAATGCCTGAAGAAGATGTTGAAAGACTACTTGACGCTTTAAAGGATGATGAACAAGATCTAAAATGGTATTTTAAAAACTTGCATAAAAAAGATGGCAATAAATCAAAGCAAAAAAAGGATTGGTAACAAGGAAGCAGATGCTCTTAAAATACAAGTTGTTTTATATATTGATGGTTGGGTTTATTAGCTTAATATATGGTGATTTCCATTTTGTTTATGCGGGAAATGTCAGCATTCACGCTGAGATTAATAAAAAGGAAATCCCGATTGGCAGCAGCGCGATTTTAACTGTGACTTTGCAAGGCGAGTCAGGATCTGTTAAGAGACCAAGTCTTCCTGCTGTAACCGGTATTGAATGTTTTTCCTCAGGAAGTTCAAGAAGCTATTCGATTGTTAATGGTATAGTTTCATCTAAGAATGCGTTTACATATACACTTGTACCAAAGAAAATTGGAAGAATTATAATTCCTCCAATTACTGCAACTGTCGAAGGCAATAAAGTTTCAACAGAACCATTAACTGTTGAGGTAATAAAAGGCAGGAAAGGTTCTTTGATTACAAGAGAAGAATCAACGAAGGAACTTCCTGCTATTAGTTCAGAGAGTAAGGATGCTGAAACTCCGGTTGTGTTCATTACAATGGATGCAGACAAGAATAAAGCGTATGTAAACGAGCAAGTAACGCTCATATTTAAATTGTTCCGTCGTGTGAATTTGCTTGATCAACCTGCTTACAGTCCGCCAGGTTTAACAGGTTTGTGGGTTGGGGATCTTCCTCCTGAAAATCCGTATTATCAAATAATTAATAATGAAAGATATATAGTTTCTGAGATAAAAAAAGCCATATTTCCGACAACGCCAGGTGAAGCAGTGATCGGTTCTGCCTCATTGCAATGTGTAATTCCTGACTTTTCAAGAAGCAGGAAAAGGGATATGTTCTCCGTTTTTGACCGTGATCCTTTTGAAATGTTTAACCGGGATCCTTTCGGGATGTTTGGGGGTAAAAAAGTTTTACTAAAAACCGAACCTGTTTCGATACAAGTAATGGCCCTTCCTGAAAAAGGACAACCAGGTAATTTTTCAGGAACTGTTGGACAATTTTCGATTAAAGCAAATGTGGATAAAAGAACAATACCAGCAGGACAACCGATTTCACTTAAAGTTGAAATTTCAGGTAAGGGCAATATTAACACAGTCAAAGAACCTGTCTTTACTGAAACAAGTGAATTTAAGGTTTATGAATCCGGAAGTTCTATGGATATATCAAAACAAAGAGGCATTTTAGGTGGCAGGAAGATTTTCGAAAAGGTTTTGATACCACGAAAAGAGGGAAAATATGAGCTTCCTTACATGGAGTTTTCTTACTTTGATCCCAAAACTGGTAACTATAGAACCGTAAAAACGAAACAGATCCCTGTTGCTGTTTCAGCATCTACAATTGAAGAGGAAACATCTGCAATTATCCCTGAAGGTATTTCGAAGGAAAAGATAAAGTATCTTGGTAAAGATATTCATCACATTAGAACTCAGATCGGACTTATGGGAAAAAGCATGATAGGAATTAAACAAATTTTATTATTATATGCTTTTCCATTCCTTGCACTTGTTTTGGGAGCAGGTGTCTATCAGCATAAAAAGAGATTGTTAAGCGATGATGGCTTTGCCCGATCACGTAAGGCAAAGAAATGGGCGGAAAAACGTTTTTCTGATGCAAAAAAGGCATTGAAACAAAAAGATACAGGAGAGTTCTATCGTTCACTATCTAGAGCAATTACAAATTTTATTGCGGATAGGACTAATTTGCCTGCTGGAGGATTGCATAGAAACGAAGTAAAGAGTGTGCTGATAAAAGCTAAAGTAGCGGAATTAATGATAGATAAGGTGGATAAATTCTTTGAGAAAACTGATATGGCAACATTTGCAAAAGGTGTTGTCAATGAAGAGACGATGACGAAAGATATGAAAGAAGCTGCAGAGGTTTTGTCTTTGTTGAGGCAGATTAAGTTTAATAATGGTAATAAATCTAATGTGAGTTGGTTCCTTATCATTCTTTTTATTCTGTTTTTTGTTAAAACATCAGAAGCTGCACAACCGGAATATGTACGCGAACTGTTCGAAAAAGGAAACAAATATTATCAAACAAGCCATTATGAGGATGCTGCAGAATCTTATAGGAAAATTCTTGATATGGGGTTTTATAGCGGAAATCTGTATTACAATTTAGGGAATTGCTATTACAGAATTGGGAAGATTGGAAAGGCAATTCTTTACTACAAAAAAGCTGGGAAATTATCTAAAAGAGATAAAGATATAGCTGATAATCTTGAAATCGCAATGCTTCGTTGTAAAGACAAGCAACCTGAAGAGAAAATTCCAATATGGACGTATTCAGTGTATGCTCTCGGGAAATATTTGAGCAAAAATGAGCGAACCTGGCTGTTAACTGGTTGTATATGGCTTTTTGTGGTGATTACGGTTATATTGTTGTTTAAACTCGGTATGAGGACAGTTTTAAGTAAATTTCTTTTAATTATTATAATTTTTGTTATTTTTGTCGGTATAAGTTTGTGGAAAGAAATGTACGAGGAAAAGAATAGTCCAGAAGCAGTTGTAATCATTAATGAATCAACTGCCAGAAGCGGTCCTGGCGATCAATATAAAACAACCTTTGAATTGCATGAGGGAACTTGTGTAAAGATAATTAAAAGAAAACTAACCTGGTATCTGGTTAAACTCCCAAATAAAATGGAAGGTTGGATGCCAGCTAATCAAATAGAGGAAATATAAAGAATATGAATACAATGTTAATGCTGTTTGTTTTACTTTTTTCTGTGATTATTCATGAATGCAGTCATGGTTATATGGCTCTTATAAAAGGTGACACTACAGCAAGAGATGCAGGCAGACTGACATTGAATCCGTTGCCGCACATTGATCCTGTTGGAAGTATTCTTTTACCATTGGTTATGGTTTTTTTAAATACCGGGTTTATTTTTGGCTGGGCAAAGCCTGTGCCTATTGATCCATATAATCTTGCTAATCCCAAAAAAGATATGATGTGGATTGGAGCCGCAGGGCCGCTTTCAAATCTTGCAGTAGGGGCAATTTGCGCGCTGTTATTGAGGCTCTTTATAAACATAAGCATAAACAGTAATATCCAAATGCCTCATAGCATTTTTTATGTATTGTACTATGGATGCATGATTAATTTTATACTTGCAATATTTAATATGTTTCCAATACCTCCATTAGATGGCTCTAGAATTTTAATGGGATTGCTTCCTCCTAAACAAGCCAGAATATATATGAGGTTAGAACCCTACGGAATGTTAATTCTTATGGGTGTAATATTGCTGGGATTGCTTAGACCGATACTTATGCCAATATTGAATGGGCTTATTACCCTTTTTCTTGGGAAACAGATTGCGTTGTATTTGAATATATTGTAATCCCAAAAGTTCAGTCAAAATCAGTATATAATAATTTCTCCTGTTTGCAGAACCTTCTTGATCAAAAATCAATGGCCATTAATGATATGCGAAAATAAAAGAACACTGAAAAAAAAAGTATCTTCTGATATTATCAGAACAAAAAAGGACTTTATTATGGCAGAAATAAACAATGATGATAGAAAGTTGGGTGATGAATGGTCTGATTGGGATGGTGATGTTTCAGATCAGCAGATAATAACTAGTAGAAAACCTTTTTTGTTAATATCCCTGCTCTCTGCTATTATTCTTGTTTTAGTGTTATTTGTTTTTTGGTATCTGATACATCCACGTATTATTTCTTTTGGTAAGTCATTTGCATGGATTGCCGGTATCATAATCACTGCATCCAGCATATTTTTTTTAACGATAGTTTTATACATTATAGTGTTAGCGACAAGTAAAAGGCGTGGTTGTCCATACAGTAGTACTGTGATTTCAGGCTGGCTTTTATGTTTTATCATGTTAGTTCAATATTGGGAAAGAGATTTGGCATAACAAATGATTATATGGGGCATTCATTTTTAAAAGTAAGCAATACTCTGACAAAAAAGTTTGATAATAGAATCGATAGTCCGCAAAAGATATTATTTCTTCTTCCCAGATGCCTTGAAAAAACAGTACAGAAAGAAATCACTGAGTTATCAAGAATAAATAATTGTAGATGCTTTGTTCTTTCAGGAGGAAATGCAGCCAGAAATAAAATTAAGGAATTAGTGCCTCAAGCAATTATTGCTATAGCTTGTGAACGTGATCTTGTGAGTGGATTGATTGATATTTCAGGAAAAATTCCGGTCGTTGCAATTCCCAATGTAAGACCTGAGGGACCATGTAAAAATACAAAAGTGAACATGAATGATGTTGAAGAAGCATTGAATTATTTTCTTTCAAAAGGTCAAAATTAAATGAATGTAAAAATTGCAGGTCATGCAGGTTTTTGCTATGGAGTAAAAAGAGCTGTAGATATTGCTATGAATATCGAGAAAAATAATGGAATTAGGGCTTATACTCTTGGGCCACTGATTCATAATCCTCAGATGGTTGAGCTTCTTAAAAAAGAAGGACTAATGCCTGTTGATGATTTGGAAGGCTGCAAAGGAAAGAAGATCATGATACGCACACATGGAACGGCTCCTGCAAATATAGTTAAAGCAAAGGAATATAAATGCAGTATCATTGATGCAACCTGTCCATACGTGAAAAAGGCTCAGAAGGCTGCTGAAAAACTCTATATGGAAGGTTATGCGGTTTTTATAGTAGGAGAGAGCGATCATCCGGAAATAAAGGGTATAGTTGGTTTTGCAAAAGGAAATGCAACAGTTCTAAAAGATGAGAATGAGGTGCCTTTGCTTGAAGATATTCATAGAATAGGTTTAGTTGCTCAAACAACGATTTCCGAAAATATCTTTGCAAAAGTAACAAGGAAAATTGTGCCTGAAGTCAAGGAACTTAGAGTGTTTAATACTATTTGCAGTGCAACTAAGAATAGACAAATATCTGCAGTTAATTTATCGAATAAGGTAGACGTTATGATTGTAGCGGGAGGGAGAAATTCTGCAAATACAACCAGATTAGCTGAGTTGTGCAGCCAGGCATGTAAGAAAGCATATCATGTAGAAACTTCTGAAGAGATAGACCCTGAATGGTTTTTGAAGGATGATACTGTTGGAGTAACTGCCGGGGCATCTACTCCTGATTGGATTGTTAAAGAAGTTGTTGGTAAATTGATAAAGATTTAGAGAAGTAATTAAATAATGGAAAGAAAAGCTTTATTTTACGAGAAGGTTTCGGGAAACAATGTTAAGTGTTATTTGTGCCCTCATGAATGTTTGATTAATAATGGAAAATGGGGGCTTTGCAGGGTAAGGACTAACAAAGACGGGTGTCTATATTCTGTTGTTTATGGTCGTTGTGTTGCTCTTCATGTGGATCCAATAGAGAAGAAGCCTCTGTATCATTTCCTCCCAAACTCATCAGCTCTTTCAATGGCTACTGTAGGATGCAATCTGAGGTGTTCATTTTGTCAGAATGCAGATATTGCACAATATGATGTTATTGGCAGGGGTGTTCCAGGAGAGTTGTTATTGCCTGAAGAAATCGTTGAAGTTGCAGAAAAAAAGAAGACCAGAGTTATTGCTTATACATATACGGAACCAACAATATATTTTGAATATGCTTATGACACAGCTAAACATGCAGCTCAAAGGGGAATTAAAAATGTTTTTGTATCAAATGGTTATATCTCTATTAGAGCTCTAGATTACATTGAGCCTTATCTTGATGGTATTAATGTTGACCTTAAAAGCTTCGATGATAATTTTTATAAAAAGTATCTTAATGCCAGATTGGATCCTGTACTTGAAACATTGAAATATATTGCAAACTCAAATATTTGGCTCGAGATTACTACCTTAGTTATCCGGGTTTGAACGATAGCAAGAAAGAATTAATTCAAATTGCAGAATTCATTGCCTCTCTCTCTATAGATATTCCATGGCATGTAAGCCGTTTTTCCCAAGCAATAGAATGATGGATAGGTCTGTCACTTCTGCCGAATCTATTGAAAGAGCGCTGCAGGCTGGCGAAGATGCTGGACTAAGATATGTATATTCTGGAAATATTTCAATTGGGAAAGGAGAGAATACCTGTTGCCCGAAATGTGGGCTGTCTCTTATTGAAAGGTCTGGATATTTTGCAACAATAAAAGGCTTGAATGGGATGTTTTGCTCAAGTTGTGGTGAAAATATTGCCGGTGTTTGGGAGTGAATATATTGAGTGAATCCATGAAAATCATTAATAAGCATGCTGCATTGGTAGTTGCCGGTTCTGATAGTTGTGGAGGTGCCGGAATTCAGGCCGATATGTTTGTCCTGAATAAATTGGAGGTTGCAGGATATACAGCAATTACTGCAATAACGGCACAGGTTCCAGGTAATATTCTTGGCATATGGGAAGTTAATGCTTCGGCTGTAATAATGCAGATAGATTCTGCTCTCGAAACGGGTGAAATAGAAGCTATTAAAACAGGAATGCTGACTTCTTCAAAAGTAGTAGAAGCCGTTTTTTTTTCAATTGCCAAGTTAAAGAAGAAAATTCCTCTTATTATTGATCCTGTCATTTATGCTTCTGACGGAACAGAGCTTATTGATAATAAAGGAATTGCACTGTTGAAAAATAAGCTTTTGCCTTTGGCTTCACTTGTTACACCGAATGTTAATGAAGCTCAGATTCTTTCAGGTATAGATATTAGAAATGATAATGATATGATCAATGCAGCAAAAAATATTATTTCGCAAGGCTCAAAAGCGGTTTTAATAACTTCCGGTGATTTGCCAGGAGATCCTGTAGATATATTTGTAAGTTCAAGAGAAGTAATCAGGTACAAAAAAAAGAGGCTAAAAGGACAGTTTCATGGTAGCGGTTGCAGATTAGCTTCTGCAATCACCGCCTATGTTGCAAAAGGGTATTCAATAATTAAAGCTGTCGAGAAAGCTGAACAAGTTATTAGTAAATTATTAATCAATAATATGTGTATAATGGATTAGAATAGGTAGTAGTTGTATGTAAATTAGTATCACTAAGAAAGAGGATGTTGTTTTGAGCGCCAGAAGATTAGCAAAAGAGATAAAAATTGGAAATGTGACTATTGGGGGTGAACATCCGGTTGCCGTACAATCAATGACAAATACTGATACACGGAATATTAATGCTACTGTAAGACAAATCAAGAGGCTAGAGCGATTAGGGTGTGAAATAGTGCGTGTAGCTATTCCTGATATTAAAGCAGCTGAAGCAGTTGCTTTAATTAAAGAGAAGATAAATATTCCGTTAGTTGCTGATATACATTTTGATGCAAGGTTAGCAGAGATATCTGCCCTGAGAGGTGCTGATAAATTAAGAATCAATCCTGGCAACATTGGAAAGAAGAAAGATATTCTTAGAGTTGTTAAAGCTGCGCTTAATAACTCTATTCCTCTTAGAATAGGTGTTAATTCCGGTTCAA
>JAVCCS010000201.1 GCA_030765365.1 Candidatus Theseobacter exili | reverse complement strand
TACATCAATAAGAAACCGCAATCTTCTTAGTATTTCTTTTATAATTTCTTTTGCAATATTCATTTTAAACAGAGATAAATCCAATGTTTCAAAAAATACAATTGCACTTTTAATAGACATTTGTGCAATATCTGCAATTGAATTGCCCCCTATCTTCACAGCAAGGCTTTCAGGTTTAAGACGCGCACCCCTGCAATCAGGACAAGCACCTTCATACAGGAACCCTTCAAGCTTTTGCTTCATAAAAGCACTATCTGTCTCTCTATAACGTCTTTCAATGTTCGGGATGACTCCTTCAAATTGCACTTCATGTCTGCGTCTTCTAAAATATACCTGCAGTTTAATTTCCTCTGAACCATACAATATCGTTCTTCTAATATTATCCGGCAACTTGTTAAAAGGAGTTGTTAATTCAAAACCTAGATTGACTGCTAAAGCACGTAACAGCTTGTTCAAATAGATAATCAGTCGATGAGCTCCAAAGCGCCATGCAGGTATAGCTCCGTTTCGAATGTTTTTCTCAGCATCAGGCACTACCAGCTCAGGATCGGCAATCATCTGAGAGCCTAATCCATTACATTTAGAACAAGCGCCATAAGGACTGTTAAAGGAAAACATTCTTGGAGATAACTCACCATAGCTTACTCCACAGTCAATGCATGCATTCACTTCACTAAAAAAGTGCTCTTCATTGACAGGTTCTCCGAAAGCAACTAAAACCACACCATCTCCATGATTCAATGCAATTTCCAGAGAATCCGCTAATCTATCTCTAATTTCAGGAATTAATCTAATCCTGTCTACTACTATCTCGATATTATGAGCCTTGTACCTTTTAAGGGCAATTTCTTCCTCAAGATGGCGGGTTTCTCCATTAATTCTCACACGGATAAATCCATCTTTTCTTATCTTTTCCAATAGATTATGATGCTCGCCTTTCTTGCCGCGAACAACAGGAGAAAGTATAGTAATTTGCGTTTCAGGAGAATATTTAAAAATTTGATCGACTATTTCCTGTATAGTTTGGACAGATATTTCTTTGCCGCATCGCGGACAATGAGGATCCCCTACCCTTGCAAATAACACACGCAGATAGTCATGGATTTCAGTAGTTGTACCTACTGTAGAACGAGGATTGGACCCGGCAGTTCTTTGTTCTATAGAAATTGCAGGAGGAAGGCCTTCAATGCTTTCCACGTCAGGCTTCTGTATTTTTTCAAGGAACTGCCTGGCATAAGCAGATAAACTTTCCACGTATCTTCTTTGTCCTTCAGCATACAGTGTGTCAAAAGCCAATGAAGATTTGCCTGAACCACTTAATCCGGTAACAACTATCATCTTGTTTCTTGGAAGATCAAGATCAATTTTCTTTAAATTGTGTTCGCTTGCTCCACGTATAGCTATAACATCTTTATTCATTTTTATTCCTGTTTCCAAAAAATTCCTCGTACTTTCCTTCAGTTGCATGAGTTTTGTGTTTCTGTTTAGGCTTCCCCCCGCTATAAACATCCAGCTGAATTCCATCTTCAGATGCAAGCACAACAGTAAATTCAGCAATATTTCCATACTTTAAAATATTATCTTTAGTCCAATTAAACTTAACAACACGTTTGCCCTTCTTGGTCTTATCATCAAAACAATATTTTTTTAGTGCTTCATAATTTTTGACTGTTTTTGCTGTCGAATATGTAACAGCCTCTCCTTTTTTGTACAATTTTTCTTTTTCCAGTGGATTCAAAACCTGGATATCATCGCTCAGTGATGTTTTGATCTTCATATTAACCAGAATTGGATCTTTTGTGGCACATCTAAACTGAACATAAAAAAAATCACCAGCTGCCCTTGGTTTTGCATTTTCCATATTTTTTTGTTTTGCTATCACCTTTTCTTCAGGAGTAATAAAACCGCTTTTATTTCTATCAGGAGAATAGCTTCTGTGAGAATAAACAGAAGGCATTTTGACTACTTTTATTACTTTTGCCCTCGGCGTATTTGCAAACAAAGATATTTGAAATAAAACGAGCAGGATTATGCTTAATGGTATGTGTTTAATAAATAGATCTAGTTTAAAAGGCATTTTCAGCATCACAGAGGCAAGGTGCATTTGTATCCTTTTCACTTAACAAGTCTAAATCAGGTTTATCAGGCCAATCAACACCTATTTGCGGGTCGTTCCACGCTATACTTCTGTCAGCCTTAGGATTATATTGTGCAGTACATTTATATGTAACTTCAGCTTCTTCAGATAAGACCATAAAACCATGCGCAAAACCAGCAGGAATGTATAATGCCTTACTGTTTTTTTCACTCAAAACAATGCCAACCCATTCTGAATAAGTTGGGGATGTGCTTCTAACATCTATTGCAACATCAAATATTTCACCCTTGGTTACTCTTACAATTTTCGCCTGTTCATATGGGGCTAACTGGTAATGCATCCCTCTTAAAGTTCCCTTTTTTGATTTGCTTATATTATCCTGAATAAACGTATCCTTAATGCCATTTAAAGCAAATAATTCATTATTATAACAAACCATGAAAAAACCTCTTTGATCAAAAAATATTTTTGGTTCTATGATTACTACATCTTCAATTTTTGTCTTTATAAAATTCATTAATTATCTCCTGCTAAATATTTAAACATATTTTATCAGCTATTTTCTTCGAATTGTCGATAATGTCTTTCATCTGAGGATCTGTTCCTTTGCCAACCTTAATAAGGTGTGCCGCTACACTCATGTTTGCTCTTAACTTAAAAAAATCAACGAATTCCATAAAATCGTCTTCCAGCTTTTGTTTCTTTGTAATGGCTTCGATATATGCTGCAAGAAAAACATCATCTGTGTAAGTATTACCAATAAACGGATTGTGAAGGAATTGATTTTTGAATTGAGCCAAGAAATAACCCACATCGAAAGATTTGGGAAAAGGCAAACTGTTATCGAAATCAATTACTGAAATAAAAAGCGTACTTATGTCCTGCATATGATCTTGCCCTATTATTATATTCTTTGGATGATAATCACCATGATTTAGAACGAAAGGAATCTCTTTACTGTCAAATATTTTCCTCTCTTTTTCTTCTATAAAGCTAATCAAATCTGAAGCTGCTGACAAAAAAGGGCTATGTGATTTTTTAAATGCTTTTCTGTACGATGTAAATCTCTTATTTTCTCTTTTGAAAGTTTCGTCCTTGTTTTCAATAGAGATGTTCATCAAATGAAGTTTTGCAAGCCATCTGGCAGCCATTCTGAAATATTTCTTTCCGGTCAATGGTTTTACATGAAGCAATAATTCAAACAAACTTCGACCTCTCTGTCCTTCCTCTATTACGAGCTTTTCTTCTTCATCTATCACTAAAACATCAGGAACACGGAACACATTGTTGTTAAACCCCTTTGAGTATAACGTCTTTACAATCCGGGCTGATTCACAAACGCGTACCCACTTTTTTCTTTCCGTTACTTTTTTCAATATAATTCTATTTCTTGTTTCGTCTTCTCCTTTTGTTCCAAATGAAATCTCATTTACTACAATATTAGAACCCGACTTTGGAATTTCTTTTAAAAAAGGTCTGCATCTGCCATTTCTTATCTCACCAACTAATTGGTCAATGGAAAATACTAAATGATCAAAATGTGTAGGGAAAATTCCTATCATTTTATCAGAATGCGAATCGCTGCCTGAGACAGCAGTATATCTATGCTTATGCCAACTTTTAAGACCATTGTAATTTTCCATAAGGGTCTGGTTGCCATTAAATATTTCAATTGCATCTAGAAAACCACATAGTAATTTCTCTTTATTGGGTTTTGCATCATTCCTAAATGGATGCATCCAGACCATCGCAGCTTCCGGGAAATCCTCTCTCAATTTTGAAAGAGCTGTCTTTTCTGCAATTGTCTTGCCTGCCCCAAAAACCACAATATGACCAAAGTCTGTTTCAACCTCTTGAGCGCTTAACAAAACAAAATATTCCGGCGCTTCAGATAATACTCTCAATTCATTCAGTTCATCGTCAGGCCAAAGATAATGGTGTTCAGTTATTACAAGACCCTGCAATCCTTTTTTTATTATGTTTTTTACAAGAACAGCAGGATCAAGCAAACTGCACGATGAATGCCTGGATGTATGAGCATGCATTTCTATTAGCATCAATATTTCCTTTTATTGTTTAATTGATCCAAGGGCCATCATCCTGCCTGCATATTGTCCTTCCGCTCTATAAGAAAAAAACTTTTCTTTATTGCATGACGTGCAAATTTTCTCATTAAATATTTTCAGAACACCTTCTTCATTTAACTGTCTTGTGTTTTCTTCCCACAGATCCACTTCATAGCAACAAGGCCCTATTGATGGGCCCAATATAGCAATACAGTTTTTGGGATCAGTCATAAAACAATCGCTCATAATCCTGACAGCTTTTTTTGCAATAATTAATTCTGTCCCCTTCCTTCCTGCATGAATTACTCCAATAACATGATTTATCAAATCCACGATAATCAAAGGAACACAATCTGCACATAAAACACCTATCTGTATCCCTGAAGTGTTTGAAATTATCCCATCTGTGTCGGGAAGAGCCATATCCAGGCAAGAAGTATTAACAGTTGCAATTTTGTCACCATGAACTTGGCTTCCGGTTACTATCTCTTTACCCTTTAAGGACAATTCATTGCAAAAATTTTGCCTGTTTCTTTTGACTTCATGTGCGTCTAGCTTTCCCGGAAAACTCATGTTTCCCAGGAAACGCGTTGAAACACCATATTCAAGCCATTCAATTTCGTCTATTATTCCCGGTCGCCAAACATTCATCGTATCTAATACACAAATAATATTTTAATAACTCATATGTTTATATTCATTATTCTAAAATAGTTACCTTATATAAATTGCATTTTCCACAAGCATTACAGGAATATCATTTTCAACCCTGTAAACAGTTTTTCCATCTAAAGTAATCAAGCCATCTTCAAGCTGCTTGTCAACATCTCTGCCATCTGCATACTTGCATTTTCCGGCTGCTATTGAAACATTAACAGCTTCCATCTCTTCTTTTGTAAGAGGCCTAAGTTTGACCTTGCTTTTAGGACAGCAAAGTATTTCGAGCAATTCTTTAGCAATAGTCATAATTACTCCCTGTAAATTTCCTGGTTTTCATTATATGTTACACAATATTTGATCAATACATGCCATATCTTCATAAGATAATGTAAAATCAGCAGCTTTTGATGTTTCTTCTATCTGAGATGGATTACGGGCCCCAACAATCGCTGATGTTATTTCATCTCTTCGTAATACCCATGCTATTGCAAGTTGTGACGCTGTTATTCCTTTTTCTTTAGCAAAACCAACAAGTCCTTGAACAACAAAAAGCACTTGATTAATTTTTGGATCCCTAAAAAAAGGATCCCATCTGCGATGATCATCCACCGGAAACTGTGAAATTCTTGCAATATCAAAAAGGCCTGTCAACAACCCTTTTTGCATAGTGCTGTAGGCAAGCACTTCAATATTATTACAACTGCAAAATGATAATAGATCATCTTCAATGGCACGTTTAAGTATACTGTAAGGAGACTGAACTGAAATTGGAAGACCCATTTTCTTTAGCTTTTCAACCTGATCTACAGTAAAATTTGATACTCCGGCATACCTGATTTTTCCCTCTTGAACAAGTTCAAGAATCGTTTCCCAGGCTTCTTCAATATGACATTCGGGTCTGGGCCAGTGTATTTGGTATAAATCTATTGCATCAACTGATAACCTTTTCAGGCTTTCCTCAATTTCAAATTTTATACTGTCTTTCCTTAGTTTACCTGATATTTTGCCATTACTTTTCCACACAAGACCGCATTTCGTTGCTATAAATGGTTTTTCTTGCATTTTTCGAATAGTTCTTCCCACTAATCGTTCTGCATGGCCTAAGCCGTATACTGGAGCTGTGTCAATCCAGTTTATTCCTAAATCCATTGCCTTTTTTATGGTTTTTTCTGATTCCTTATCATCTTGTTTACCCCAGCTATAATTCCATCCGCCTCCGCCCATAGCCCAAGTACCAAGACCTATAACGGAAAACTCTAATTCTGATGATCCTAATTTCTTTGTCTTCATAAAATAATTATCATTGTTCTTCTGGCAAAAGCAATAAATCCACATGATGACAGCTTTGACTGATGCATTTATTAACAAAACATGAAGATTTTTCAGTTATCAAAACTGTATCTCCGGAGGCTTTAATTAGATTAATTGAGTATCCTAAATCTCTTATATAATCTATAAACACTTCTGGCTTCATCAGTCCTACGCTTCTAAGATTTCCTGGCGCAAACTCTGTTACAATAACAGGCTTAAATGTCTTTATAGTTGATTCCATTCCCCTAAAAGCAAATGGCTCATATCCTTCTATGTCAATTTTTATTAAGTCAACATTCTGTTTTTTTATAAAATCATCAATACTCACAGCTTTTACATTCCCAAAAACAGGATTTGGGCCATGGACAAGAGGTTTAAGCTGTTCCTTATTCTTCGCTGTAAATCTGGCTCCTGTGTTTCTCGCACTGCCAAGATCAGACAACACAAGAGTCTCGTTTTTGTCACTTACAGCAAAAGGATATGTTTCAACGATTTGATCAAGATCATTATAAATAACTGAAGATCTTAATAATCTGTAATTATTGGAGTCAGGTTCAAAACTATACACCTTTCCTTTAGGAGAGTTTTTGCCAGCCAGCAAACTGAAAAAACCCACATTTGCACCGATATCAATGAAAACCGAATCCAGTTTTAAGTATCTCTGTAAAGTCTTAGCGACATTTTCTTCATAATGCTGTGTAAAAAGAATTGGTTTGGCAACAGCATAATCATCACATCTCAAGAAAATTGAAAAACCATACTCATCAAGCTGTTTAATAACCACATCCGATCCTGAAGCCAACTTAAGCATCTTAATTGGACTGGTGTGAATTAAAATGGTTATCAAGCCCTTTAAATACATAAATGCTTTTTTAATTTTCTTCATCTTTTGGCTTTTCTATTATTAAATTACTCATAGTTATAATTGTTTTTTTATTTTTTATGATTTGCCAGCACTCCCTTGGTAATTAATTGAGATTATGCCATGTTTAATAAGGAGTCAATATCTATTGATTTTAAACAGAAGCAACAAAAGAAAAATCAGGAAGCAAGAGCACCTTCCATAAGGGGTTGTTGTTCTCCAACGAATTTCACTGAAACGATTTTCGATACGCCAGATTCCTCCATTGTAACGCCATAAATCACTTCAGCCATACCTATTGTCTTCTTGTTATGAGTTACTATAATAAACTGTGATTTCTCTGAAAAATCTTTTAATATCTCTGTAAAACGTCTTGTATTTGCATCATCAAGGGCAGCATCTATTTCGTCCAGCAAGCAAAAAGGACTTGGTTTTACTTTGAACATAGCCAAAAGCAGCGCTAACGCAGTTAAAGAACGCTCGCCGCCGGAAAGAAGTGAAATGCTTTGCAGTTTCTTGCCG
>JAVCCS010000315.1 GCA_030765365.1 Candidatus Theseobacter exili | reverse complement strand
CGTTTTGTGCTTGAAATTGAAAGTTCTGCAACAGACTTAATGGATCAGATTACATTAGATCATGAAACAGAGAACTAAATGGCTTCTTTCAAAATAAAAAGAAAAAATGAAGAACCAGTTATTGATGTTGGTACTTTCTCCGACATTGCCTTCCTGTTAATCATCTTTTTTATTCTGACAACTACTTTTATTAAACCTGCTGGAAATAAGATGGAAATTCCTGCTGGTTCCACGGATACATCTCAAAAGACAGAGAAACAGATGACTGTTAACCTCAATGGTGGAAAAATCCTATGGGGAGAGAATCAGAAGAATATGAAGATTGAGGAGTTCAGGGATTATCTTTTAGGACTTAATCTGAAAGAGAGAGAAGAGAAGAATAGAGTCATAATTGTTGATAGTTCGGCAGATGTATCATATGAACTCTATTATCAAGTTGTAATGGCTATAACATATGCAGATGGGGTTATGGCTCTTATTGAACATGCGGATAAGAAAAAACTATGAAAATAGCTAGAAAAAAGAAAAACAATTTTATCATGGTTCCGGTTGCATCTATGGGCGATATTGCATTTTTGTTAATCATATTTTTTATGCTTACTTCAAACTTTATGAAGGAATCAAAATTAAAGCTTGAAGAGCCTCAAGCACCAGATATACAAGAGCTTAAAGATAGTCAACTGTCTGTTTCTGTTGATGAAGATGGAAACATATATCTGCAAGGTGCTGAAATTAATGTTGATAATTTGAAGAGTGAAGTCGAAGCGTATCTCTCCAATAAGGATGATAAAACAGTTATGCTCAAAATTGATAAAAAACTTAAACAGGAACAGTTTGGAGACATCTTTATTGAGCTAAGTAAGTCTGGTGCTGAGATAGCTTTGGTTGGGATAAAAACTAACGAATGACGAACAACGAACAACGAATTGAGGATATTATGGACGATAAAATAGAAAACAAACCAAATAGTAGTTTGCATTTGAAAAAGATAGAACATGATTCTATTGAGGATATTTCAGCTGATAAGCTGATGGCAAATGTAAGAAAATCAATAATGCCTAAAGGAATTATTTTCTCAACAATATTTCATGTGGTTTTTATAGCAATGCTATCTCTTGGCTTCATTAAGTTATGCTTTGAATATAAAACTATGGATCCAAGAACTATAATTGCCGATGCAGCGGAAGCAAAAGAAGAAGCCGTTAAACTGCAGAAGCGAGAAGAGGCTCAGCAAGTTGCAATTGAAAAAGCAAAAATAGAGGCTACACAACAACAGACAAATATTACGCAGCAGACAACCGAATTAACAGCAGATGGAAAATCGGTTCCCAAAGTTCTAAAGGATATAAATGAAGTGTCTGACGAAAGACCAGTCAAATCTTCATTAGATAGTTTAGATGATGACTTTTAATAGACTTTTTTAATTAGCAACTTGAATTTATATTTAGACCAAAGAATATAAAATTTTATGAACGATACCCTTAAAATTAAAATTTTATCTGGCCCAGAACAGGGAAGAAAGTACAGTATGGCGGCTCCTATGGTATGCACCATAGGGCGTTCTGATGACTGTTCTATTGCCATCAAAGCTGATGGCAAAATTTCCCGACATCATTGTCAGATAGAATTTAAAGACAATTTAATATCAATTAAAGACCTTGATAGTTCCAATGGCGTTTTAGTTAATGAAAAAAAAATTGATCCGTTAGTGAGTTTTACCTTGGTAGATGACGATGAAGTTTTGATTGGGAATTCCCTATTGAAAGTAGAATTTATTAAAACTCAATCTGTGATTGAGGTATCTTGCATTAACACGAATGTTGAACTTGAAGAAGCTGCCGCTGAAAAGACTGCTGCAGAAAAGACTGCCGCTGAAAAGACTGCTGCAGAAAAGACTGCTGCAGAAAAGACTGCCGCTGAAAAGGCTGCCACTGAAAAAGCTGCGGAGGAAAAAGCTGCCGCAGAAAAGATTGCTACTGAAAAAGTTGCCGCAGAAAAGGTTGCTGCAGAAAAGGTTGCTGCAGAAAAGACTGCCGCAGAAAAAGTTGCCGCTGAAAAAGCTGCCGCTGAACAAGCTGCCGCTGAAAAAGCTGCCACTGAAAAGACTGCTGCAGAAAAGGTTGCCACTGAAAAGGCTGCCGCAGAAAAAGCTGCCGCTGAAAAGACTGCCGCTGAAAAAGATGCCGCAGAAAAAGCTGCCGCAGAAAAGACTGCTGCTGAAAAGGTTGCCGCTGAAAAAGATGCCGCTGAAAAAGCTGCCGCTGAAAAGGTTGCTGCAGAAAAGGTTGCTGCAGAAAAGGTTGCCGCAGAAAAGGTTGCCGCAGAAAAATCTGTTTCTTTCGATGCTCCGCATAATGCAAAAGATGTCGAAGACAATTTGCAAAACAGGCTTCCACCAAAAATAGAAAATAAAATATTGGATGATCAACCCAAGAAAGAAACAGACCAAACCCAAACAGTTAACAAGAAAATAGTGGTTAATAAATCCAAGAAAGAAATAGACCAAAAAAGGTTTGCATTAAAAATAGAAAATATAGCATTTGGTAATAAACCCAAGAAGAAAATAAACCAAAACAAACCTGCCAAAGAGAAAATATCTATAATTGGAAAGTTCAAAAACTTTTGGAAAAAGATTAACATAATTGAAAAGTTCAAAAACTTTTGGAAAAAGGTTAACATAATTGAAAGGTCCAAAAACTTTTGGAAAAAGCTTAATATAATTGGAAAGTTTAAAAACTTTTGGAAAGAGATTAGCACAATTGCTAATCAAACATCCTCGCTTGTGGCACTTGAAAAAACTCAGCATGATAATGAAAAAATAGAAAATGATGAGAAGTATGATAAAGAAAAGATGCTTCATATTATTGAAGGCACTTATAAACCAGTGCATTTAAATCAGCTTCTCACCAAAGAAGAATTTAATCTTACCGATTTTATTCTGAATGTGATATTCTGGTTGACGGAGAAGGTTCATTCAGGCACTTGTCTGCTAATAAAATATGTCAAAGCCTTTCTTCAATGTTTCTTCAGTAAGGTTTCATGGTCTATGCGTTTTGCCTTTATGCTTACTCTTCTGGGGACATTTGCAATAGCCATCGGAGAGTTTGGTGCAGACAAATATATCTCCATGTCCGGGTTTGATGGTAAGCAGGTAAAATTATTACAGAGCACCGGGATACTAAGCAGCTTTAACCTTTTTTCAACTCTGTCAATATATGTTGGCTGTCTGATGCTTGTCAGCATACTGGTACTCCGCCTTAAGAATAGGATCTCTCTACTATTTCTCAAAATAAGTGCAGCTGCATTTGGTGTGATAACGTTATGGACTTTGCTCTT
>JAVCCS010000071.1 GCA_030765365.1 Candidatus Theseobacter exili | reverse complement strand
GAGATATTGTTTTTACCGCTGGAAGACATCGTGAAGCATATGCTCAACTGGGTCACGGCGGTATGCTTGCCGTCGATACCAGGACAGGCGATATAACTGTTGAATCAGACGGAGATATATTATTTATCGGAACTACGGGAACCGAGTCGTATGCACAGCTGGGACACGGCGGCGGCGGTGCCGGCGGCGACCAGGAGGGGAAAATTACTGTCGCAGGAGAATCAGTATACTTTATGGCAGGAGAAAGCGATCAGGCATATGTTCAGCTTGGTCATGGCGGATCGTACTATAATTGGACGGGAAGTACAGGCAGTTCTGAAGGAGATATTGTTCTAACGGCTTTTGGAGGAAATGTTGTTTTCACCGCCGGCACAGGCAGCAGGTCCTACGCACAGCTGGGTCATGGCGGCCGTTCCTATGTCAGGGGAGACCAGACTGGTACGATTAGAGTAAGTGCTGTTGGCGATGTTTCTTTTGCCGCGGGCAGTGGGCCTGGAAATGACTCGTACGCACAGCTGGGTCACGGCGGGTACTCTTCGACCGGAACACACGAGGGAACTATTGTTGTTGATTCCGGTTCCATAACATTTGCCGGGAGCGGTATAGAGAACGGTTACGCCCAACTGGGACATACCGGGGGTACCGGTAAGCTTGAGGTGACGTCCTCGGAATACATTGCTTTTACTGCAGGCAGCGGAGAGGGATCGTTTGTTCAGATAGGTCATGGCGGGTTTGAAGTAAGCGGAATTAATGAAGGAGCGATATCCGTGTCCGCAACGGGGGATATTACTTTTTGGGGCGGGAGCAGTGCATCCGGAGCGTACGCGCAGATTGGTCATGGAGGATATGACAGGTCGGGAGATATAACCGGATCAATAATGGTTTCGGGTCAGAATATTATATTTAAAGGCGGTTCAGGGTATTACACGTATGCGCAGATAGGTCATGGAGGATATGGTGCCGAGGGGGATATTAGCGGTACTATTATTGTCTCTGCTGACGGTGATATTTCTTTTAATGCCGGAGAAGAAGAACATGCATATGCCCAGCTTGGACATGGCGGTTCTGATCATACAGGGAATTTAGATGGTGCTATTTCAGTTGATGCGCGAGATATTACCTTTCTTGGTGGAAGTGAATTTGAAACATACGCACATCTTGGACATGGTGGTGTTGAGGCGACAGGGACACATACAGGAAACATTTTTGTCCAGGCAATGAATATTACGTTTAGTGCGGGGACTTATGAATATGCTTATGTTCAGTTAGGCTTGGGAGGAGACGGTGCAGGAGGGAACCAGGAAGGTGATATAACGGTCACAGCAAGTGGAAATATTTATTTTCAGGCAGGGACGGATATTTATGCGTACGCCCAGCTCGGCAATGGTGGTGACTGGTATAATTACAATATTTCAGAGGGAAGTAGTGATGGTGACATACGAGTACATGCGGATGGCGATATTGTCTTTACCGCCGGAAGTGGTGACGGGTCCTACGCGCAGTTGGGTAATGGTGGTATTGTCTATAATGATGATGATAATGCTATAGGAGATATGACCGGGAGCATTTTTGTCACCGGAGCGGCAATTGGTTTTATCGGGGGTGATGGCCTTGGAGCGTATGCACACCTCGGACATGGAGGTGGTTTATACGATGCTAGCTATGGCGCAGTAGGTACTATGACCGGAGCGATTGAAGTAACTGGAACAACGATTGCTTTTACAGCTGGTAGTGGTGACGGTGCCTATGTACAACTGGGGCACGGTGGGTATTATGCGAATGGAGATATGACCGGAGAGATAAGCGTAGAGGTATCGCAGGATATAACGTTTACCGCTGGCAGTGGTAATGGTGCTTATGCACAGCTTGGTCATGGAGGTTATGAAGTTAGAGGGACACATGCCGGAAGTATTATAGTTTCTTCTGCTGGGGGAATATATTTTAATTCAGGAAAAGGAAATGGCGCATATACGCAGATAGGTCATGGTGGGCTTGATACAGGATATACGGCTTTTGCAAAGACGGGAAAGATTAACGTAACCGCAGTTCAGGATATCTTTTTTTCTGCGGGTAGCGGAGAATTTGCTTATGCTCATCTTGGACATGGAGGTTGTTTTGCTGATGGCGAGTATAGCGGCAATATTGTTGTGAAAGCAGAAGATATTACCTTTTCGGCTGGAACCGAAAGAGGCGCTTATGTACAACTCGGGCATGGTGGATATCATTCTTATGGTGATAAGACAGGAACAATAGATGTTGATGCCTTGGGTGATATATTCTTTTGTTCCGGAAGAGCTTTGGGTGCCTATTCACATCTTGGACACGGAGGTATGGCTGCACACGGTTATAAGAATGGAGACATAGGTGTAATTGCAACAGGAGATATAACATTTTCTGCTGGATCAGGTGTAGATACATACTCCCAGCTTGGACATGGAGGAAATTGGGCAGATTGGGATGGCATCGGTTCTATTACAGTATCCGGATATGATATTACTTTTATAGGAGGATCTTTTAACTCTGGCGCACAGCTTGGGCATGGAAACTTCCAAGCGACTGGAGATCATACCGGAGATATAAATGTAAATAGTTCAAATATTTTGTTTTCAGCTGGAGTTGGTTCAGCCGCAAGTGTGCAGCTGGGCCATGGAGGTTATTGGGCAAGTGGAAATCATAGCGGTGAAATCAATGTAAATGGATCCGATATTGCTTTTCTTGGAGGAGATGGAGAAAACGCATGTGCTCAACTTGGACATGGAGGAATTTGGGCGAGAGGGAACTTCTCAGGTGACATTAATGTAGATGGTTTTGATATTATTTTCTCAGCCGGAAGCGGAACTAACGCTACTGCTCAGATTGGACATGGTAGTAATAATGCCATTTCCTTTACCGGTACCGGAAACCGTTCAGGATCTATTAGGGCTAAATTAGGAAATAATGTAACAGCAGTATCGGGAATTATCGGGCATTACGGGAATCTTGTCGGTGTTTATTCGGGGAATGTGCTGGTTATTGCCGGTGAGAATATAAATCTCTCAGGGACAACGACGGTTTATGGTGGCGAGGATATTACGCTGGTTGTGGATAATAATTCACAAAGTTCTCCGGATATTGGAACTGGAGCGTTTAATATATCGGGCAGCAGCAATGTTACCTCAGGAGGAGCTTTAAGAATATTTACGGCATTAAGAGTGCAAAATAATATTGATCCTGGCGCTGAATTAAATGGAGAGTCGTTTTTGCCCGGAACAGAGTTTGTTGACACAAATACTGAACATTGGGGTGTTTACTATATGGGAACCGGAAGCAGTTTTGCCGGTTCTGATTTTACGGTGTTTTATAAAAATGCCGCACCTACACCTGTTCCTCCGACACCTGCTCCGTCGCCATCTCCAAGACCAACATTTTCACCTGTGCCTGTGCCGAGTCCTACTCCGGCACCTGTCTATAAATTGAAGCCTAATACACTACCGAAATTTTTCTTCGAACAGCCTGAGCAGAAGACTATTTGGGATTTTACGGTACTAAGGTATTTTGTGCATGATCTCATCAATACACCAAAAATAAAATGGAAGCCTGCTCCGTATTTTCAAGTGCCCGGGCTTGAAATGTTTTTCTATATTGTAAGAAATATTGGAATAATAAGCTGGGGCGAACCGGACGAGCCTGATAAAAGGCAGGCGGTGTTGCAGAATACCGATGATCCGTTTTTATGGAAAGAATAAATGTAGAAGAAGGTAGTTAATTATTTAAGAAAATGCGGAATATCAACAAAAGGTGTTCCGCATTTTTTCAGATACTTATTTTTATTGATTTACTTTGCACAAAGCTTCTTCCTGTTTTTTGTTACTGTTAATTGGAGGTGTTGACAGGCAGTGCGGTTTCACGTAGAGTATAATAACGTAAAGACGATATTAATATAAGTTTATCTATAAGAAAGGATCTGTTATGCCTGGAACATGGGAATGGCTTATAATCCTTGCTGTTATACTTCTTCTTTTTGGTGCAAGAAAACTTCCTGAAATTGCCCGTAATCTAGGGAAGGGTATTAGAGAATTCAAGAAGGCTTCCAAAGATATTTCAAGTGACCTTGATTGTTCTGAGGATAAAACTGAACAGGGTAAAAAACCCGAAGACAACTTAAGTGGAAACGATAAAGAATAATATTTCGGATTCAGATGATATGTTACAGGAAAAGCCTTTTCTTGATCATCTTGAGGATCTTCGGAAAACTTTGCTTTCGATTGTTTTTTCTCTTTTTGCAGCACTCATCTTTTCTTTTATTTTCGCTCCTAAAATACTGAAAGTTCTTACAAGACCGTTGAATAGAATTATAATTAATGCAGGGAGTCAGGAGTCTGTCAGGCCAATGCTTCAGAGTTTAAAGCCGGCTGGAGCTTTTCTTGTTGCATTAAAGATTTCTTTTTTTGCTGGATTAATGCTTTCATTGCCTCTTTGTCTGTATTTTCTTTCTCGCTTTGTTTTTCCTGGTTTAACAAAAAAAGAGCGCAACTTGCTTATTAAATCTTTGCTTCTAGGAGGACTCCTTTTTTTTAGCGGTGTTCTTTTTGCCTATTTTGTTGTTTTTCCTTTAGGCTTACTATTTCTATGGAATTACCACACAACTATGGGTATTGTGCCTATGTGGACAATAGAGCATTTTATATCATTTGAACTTGTTTTTTTCCTGGCATTTGGACTTGTTTTTGAAACACCTGTGTTGGTTCTTCTTCTGGTGCAGTTTGGAATTCTCTCGCAGAAATTACTTCGTCAGAACAGACGCTATGCAATTGTATTTATTTTTATTTTGGCAGCTGTTCTGACGCCGCCTGATCCGGTTACACAAATATGTATGGCTATCCCTATGTTTGGATTGTTTGAATTTAGCGTATGGATAGCAGGATTTGTGGAAAAACGAAAAATAAATTAGGTATAACCTAGAAAAATATTTTTCTAGCACACCAGATAATAATTAAAGTCATAATAATGCCAAAGACTAAAGCTCCCCACCAGTCGATAGGTTTGGGTCCAAAAGGCCCGGTTTTTCTTTTATACCAGTCATGACACGTTGATATAAAGCATGCAATCCACATTACCGAACAGAATATTAATCCCATCCAGAATTTCCACATTATATGACTCCTGATATTTTTTGAATTATTGTAAGTCTAGTATATTATTGAATTAGTCGCCATTTAATAGTGTCAACAATATGATTCCAGTCTAGTACCTCATGTCCTCGATTGTGGAATGCAGCGCAGTACGAAGGAGATTTATTAATACTGATTAGAAAATTTTCTGTGTCTGCCTGTGTTGCAATAGGATCTTGTGATCCATTAACCAAAAGAGGATCCTGCTCCAAATTCAAACATGTTTTAAAAGGATCGATTCTGTCATAGTGCTCTTGATATTTAAAATTTCCGGCAATTGCTTCTCCTATTTCTTTTAAAAATGACGAATGTCTCACATTCTCAATATAGTGAGAATATGGTGCAAAATAGTTGAGGGCAGATTTGCCCAGATCGCCACTATTTGAAATTGCCAGAGCTGCTCCAGGATTAGAAATGTTAGGAGCCAGATTAAGAGCTATAAATCCTCCCATACCAAAACCCATGACATGGGTTTTGTTTCCTTTTTTACATATTTTGCTCCATACAACCTGAAGAAAATCGATCCAGTCCTGTACAGCTAAATGAAAAAGATTGCAGTATTCAGCGAAACCAAAATCCTCTTCAAAAATAATATCTATCAAAGCCTTTCCGCAATAAGTCCTTTTGCCGTGAAACGGTAGGTCCATTGTCGCAAGTGCAAGACCGTGCTCCAGTGCAAATCTATAAAGGGTGTCAGCCACAATTGGCATGCCTTTAAAGCCATGGTTGCATACAATAAGTCCATTAAGTTCTTTTGGCATTCCAAGCCATACTTCATGTTCAATGACATTGGGTTCAAGATATGAATTCACAAAAGAAGGTGTAAAATCACTTTTTGTAATCTTGGATTTTCTTTTGAATTTTTTCCATTCCATAATTTGTGTGTCCTTTATTCTAAATAAAGAATACTCTATATTTTTTGTATTTAAAACACTTCATCTGATAATTTTATTGTTTTTATTAATTAGACTCATTGTTAAAATAGTATCAGGTATACAAAAGAAATCTTTTCACTTTTTAATAAAAGAATAATATTTATCCTTTTTTTTATAGTATTTTGGATAAAGACGGGAGGTTTTGCAATGGAAACTTTGAAAGAAAGTGACAAAATATTGTTATTGAGACTTGCACGAGAAACAATTGTTGAATTCCTTTCAAACGGAACCGTTTCAAATGTTTCTGCTGATCAGTTTGATGAAGCACTTAATGCAAATAGAGCATGTTTTGTTACACTACAAAAGCGTGGATCAGGATTAAGAGGTTGTATCGGTACATTTGATACAGGTTCTCCTCTGTATGAAAACGTGATCAGCCGTGCTATAGCTGCAGCAACACAAGACTATCGTTTTAATCGTGTTGATATTTCGGAAATGAAAGACATTAAGATTGAAATAAGTGTTCTTACTCCGCCTGAGCCTTTAATTGTTTCCTCTGCTGACGAACTTTTAGATAAGATTAAACCTGATATTGAC
Source organism: Candidatus Theseobacter exili (assembly GCA_030765365.1). Taxonomy (GTDB): domain Bacteria; phylum Auribacterota; class JACPWU01; order Theseobacterales; family Theseobacteraceae; genus Theseobacter; species Theseobacter exili. The sequence continues at coordinate 18,687 of JAVCCS010000071.1, read as the reverse complement.
GGTGTAATTTTAAAAACACGTTTTGGAGGGAGACAATCTACTTTTCTCCCTCAGGTATGGGATCAGATTCCAAGTAAAGAACAATTTTTCAGTCATCTTTGTATGAAACAAGGTGCTCCAGATAATGCCTGGAAAGATGATTTCAAGCATGTTGAAATTTTTACCTATCAGGCAATCAAGTTTGAAGAGAACAAATATGGTGGAGATATGAAGGAGTAGATTGTAGTCGTCTACCTGACTTGTGTCCATTGTTGTATTTTGTTATAAAGGTCATGCTCATTTAATGGTTTTAAAATAAAATCTTTTGCCCCTGTGTCAATAGCTTGTTGTATTGCTTGAAGGTTTTCTTTCATGGACATAAGAATAATGGGGATGTTGCTAAAAACCTCATTTTTGTTTATTTCTTCAATAAATCGCATACAGCCGGTTGTAGACCACTTCAGCAAAATCAGGTTGTAAGAAGCCTTCTTTAATTGTTGGAGACCTGTTTTGGTATTTGCTGCAGTATGGACTTCATAAACACCCTGGAAAGTTTTTATTATAAGCTCTAGTGTTTGTTTTGCATTATCAATTACCAAAATAGTGGACAAGTTAGACTCAATAGATCCGGGTTCCTTTTCCAGATTCTGTTTCTGTCTTGCCAAAGGAAAAGAAACAGTAAAAGTTGAACCTATGCCCAGCTTGCTTTCGACAATAATCTCTCCATTCATTAATTCAATCAATTCTCTGGAAATTGATAAACCGAGACCTGCTCCTCCATAATATTTTGTAGTATCCTGATCTGCCTGATAAAACCGGTCGAAAATATGGGATAAATGTTCTTTGCCTATACCCATTCCGGTATCAATAACACTAATATAGCCTTTTCCTTTATCAATTTTAGTTGAAAATGTCAAATCTACACTATCATATGAATATTTAATTGTATTATTAACAAGATTTTCAATTATTTGGTGAAAGCGCGTATGATCTGCTAAAATACTGAAAATCTCTCCTTCCCATTTCATTGACAGGGCTTTGCCAAAATCCATGTTCATAAAATCAGCAATGATCTCGTTTAGATGTTTTTCAATAGGCATTGGTTGTATCTGGATTTTTAAAGATCCCCGATCAAGAGACGAAATTTGCAGAAGGTCTTCAATCAAACGATGCAGACCCCTGGCTCTTCTGTATATTACCTGTAAAGGTCTCGAGAGGTCTTCAGATACTGGGCCAAGTCTTTCTTTAAGAATCATTTCAGCATAGCCAAGTATCAGGGTTAGTGGTGTTCTTAATTCGTGAGACATCATTGAAAGAAATTGCGTTTTTATGGATAAAGCTTCTGTAAGTTCTTCGTTTTTTATATGGATTTGCTCTTCATTGCGTCTTCGTTCAGTTACATCCCGTATTACAACAATAAGTGCGTATGGTTGTTCCTTGGCATCTGCAACGACTGAAGCACTGGTTGAACCAATTAAAGTGCTTCCGTCGGTTTTTAGATATGTGTATTCCTCATCTTTTAGAAATCCTCTTGAAAATGTTCGTTTCAGATTCCTTCTTAATCTTGCATGGTCTTCTTTAATAATAAAATCTATTGCCATTTTCCCTGTCAAGTCTTCAGGTGAGGAACTCCCGTTCATATTTGCTGCTTCTTGATTTGCAACAAGAATATGTGTTTCCAAGTCCGTAAGTATAATTGCGTCAGGTGAGGTTTCTACGAGACCACGGTAGAGGGCTTCACTTTCCCTTATTGCTTTTTCAGAAATCTTGCGCCTGGTAATATCTCTAATGATGGTTTGGTACCCAATAATTGCATTATCCGCTGACCGACTTACCGTTGAAGTCAAAAGGCAGGTCATAACAATGCCGTTGCTTTTTTTCATCAGGACTTCGTATTCAACCAGTGATCCTTTTTGCTCTACATTCTTTTGAAAAATCTTTCGTGCTGAAGTTTCGCTGTATAATTCTTGTGCATTCATTCCAATCATTTCATTTCTGGAATAATCAAAAAGGAGCAATCCTGATTGGTTTATATCTATAACAATGCCGGAACGGGATGTTAAACAAATAGCGTCGCGGCTTTCTTCAAATAGATTTCTATATTTTTCTTCGCTGTTTTTAAGAGCTTCCTCTGCTTTTTTTCTTATGGTTATATCACGTGAAATTCCCATTATTGCTCGAACCTTACCAGATTCACCATGTATAGGAACTAACTGTGTGTGAAGCCATAACTCTTTTTCGGAAAATTTGGTTTTGCCTTCAAAGGAGAAATGTTTTCCAGTTTTAAAAATTCGTTTAAGGTGGCGCTGCTGACGATTATATACTTCTATAGGGAAAAGCTCGTCTAAAGATTTAGCTAGTATGTCCATAGGCCGCAAACCAAGTTGTTCAGCTCCAAAATCATTAACATATTGAACGTGCATTTCAGGATTTATAATGAAAATAATATCACGGGCAGATTCAACTAAAGACCTGTATCTTTCTTCACTTTCCTGGAGGGCTTCCTGGGTAAGCTTGCGTTCAGATATTTCAAGCCTAAGCTGTTCATTAACATTTTGAAGCTCCGAGGTTCTTTTATCTACCATGGATTCAAGTTCGTCTTTTGATCTTCTCAAGGCTTTTTCAGTTTCCTTGATTTGAGTAATATCAATAGCAGTAGCCGCTATAAATCCTGGTTTCCCCTTCTCATGTTTTAGTAACATTCCATTCATAAGCATTGGAAAAACTGAACCGTTTCTATGAACATGCCATGTTTCCTGGTTGGTGTAATAACCTGTTTTTTTAAGTTTTCTGTTTATCTCAAGAACATTACTAATTTGTTCTTCGTTATGGAATAATGAGAGGTTTCGGCCTTGCAGTTCTTTAGTTGTGTATCCATGTACTTTTGCAAAATAATCGTTTGTATAATTCAATGTTCCATCCAGGCTTGCAATAGCTACTCCATAGTTGGCTATGTCGGAAATAGTTTTGAATTTGCGAATTTCCTCGTCTACTTTTTTTCGTTCAGATATGTCACGCGCTAAACCTGTTGTACCTATGACTTCCATCTTATCATTAAAAACAGGAGTTTTGATGGTTTCTATCCAGATTGTTTTTCCGTCTGTATTAATAAGAGGTTCCTCAATAATATTTCTTTTTTTTGTACGTATAACTTCTCTGTCATCAGCTCTGTAATTTAATGCCAGTTTTCTTGGCCAAATATATAAATCAGTTTTTCCTACAAGGTCTTCCGATGGCACCCCACACGATTTGATGAATGGCTGGTTGACAGCAATAAAGCGGCCTTCTTTGTCCTTTAACCAGGCCATATCAGTAATATTGTCAAGAATTGCCTGTTGCTGATGGCGTGTTTGATCGATAGCTCTTTCTATTTTTTTGCGCTCGGTAATATTTTCTACAAATATCAGGACTTTTGGTTCACCGTCTTCTTTTAATGGAGTTCCAATTATATTTCTGATTGTTTCTTTTCCTGAAAGATGATTTGTGTGTTCGACTTCATTCATAACAAAACCACGACCATTTAATGCAGTCTTGATTTTTGTCGCTAACCCTACTTTTTTATATGTTGAAAGGCTAAAAACGTTTATATTCATGAATTCACTATAAGCGTCACCAGAAATCTCAATCATTGCAGGATTAACATATTCAATGTTTCCTTTCTTGTTTGCAACAAAGATTCCAAAGGGGGATTTTTCAAGGATGTCACGAGTCATTTGATAAGATCTATTAATTTTCTGTTCAGCTGTTTTTCTTTCAGTTATATCCTCAATAACTCCATCTGACCAAAGGGGCTTTCCTGACTCATCGTAATGAATTTTTGAAGTACATGATGCCCAGAAAGGGCTGCCGTTTTTTTTCTTTAATTTCAGCTCGTGGTCTTTTATGAATCCCTCTTTTAAAAGCGCGTTAACATAACGTTTTCTATCTGAGGCTTTTTGATAACAATCGGATACGTGAATTTTCATAAATTCTTCGTGAGAGTCATAACCCATTAGCTTTACAATCGTCGGGTTGGCTTGCAAAAAACGTCCGGATGGTCCTAAGGTGTTTCGATAAACACCTATGTTTACGTTTTCAATTAGGTTCTTGTATTTTGTAAGGCTGTTATTAAGAGTCTGTTTCGTTAGCTTATAGTCTTTTGTAAGTGATTTCAGATCTTCTGCTTTCTTGCGGAGATTCTGGAGTTCTTTAATAAGCTGATTCTTGCTTTTTTTTTCATCCAGCATATGAAATCTCTTTCAAATTTATATGAGTATTTAATTCGTAAATTGCTTTTGGAACGATGTTTATTCAGATTTATATTCAAAAACAAACGGGCATTAGTTCCTAAAATTGTGATTATTCATGGTGGAGCTGAGGGGAGTCGAACCCCTGGCCTCTAGAGTGCGATTCTAGCGCTCTCCCAACTGAGCTACAGCCCCTTAAAAGAACAATAGTTTAGATAAAAAATCATAAAATATTTTCAGCTTTCCAGCAAGCTTTTTAGTTTTTACATTTTTTATATATAAATGTATATTCATATGTACTATCAAAATTATTTCAAGAACAGGAAACAGCTATATTTTATTGTATAAATTTCGTATAATAAACAATATTTTCTTAAGATCTTAAAAATATTATAATGATAAGGATGGGAAATGAGTATATCTTTTAATATCCAAAATGCAAAATTTAGTGATTTATTACTATTAATGGCTGACCATGAAGCATCGGACCTTCATTTGCAAATTCATTCACCGCCTATACTGAGGATATTAGGGTCTTTAATACGCTTGGATTCACCACCGCTTGATAATGATAAAATGGAAATGTTTCTAAAGGAAATTCTTACAGATGATGAATATCATCATTTTCACAATACTGGAGATCTTGATGTTGCAGTGGGTGTTCCGGGAAAAGGTAGAGTTCGCATCAATGTTTTCAGGCAGCGCGGTAATACAAGTTTAGCGGCTAGACTTGTTAAATCAAATATTCCTACATTTGAAGAGCTTAACCTTCCTGAAATATTAGGAAATATTGCTGACTACAATAGTGGTTTTGTAATAGTTGCTGGTCCTACAGGGAGCGGTAAATCAACTTCTTTGGCAGCTATGATTGAGCATGTAAACAGTATGCGTGATTGCCATATTTTAACAATTGAAGATCCTATAGAGTATTTATATGCAAATAAAAAGGCATATATAAGTCAGAGAGAGGTAGGAATTGACGTTTCTACTTTTGCCAGAGCTCTTAAATATGCCATGCGTGAAGATCCGGATATTATGCTTATTGGTGAAATGCGCGATTCAGAAACGATTGAATTTGGGTTAGCGGCAGCAGAAACAGGACACCTGGTTTTTGGAACTTTGCACAGTTCCAATGCTTCACAGACATTTGGAAGAGTGTTGGATTTTTTTAAAGCAGATGAACAGGATATGATCCGCCAGGGACTCTATTTTAATTTGCGTGCTATTATTTGTCAGAAATTGCTGCCAACTGTTGACGGGAAAGGCCGTGTGCCTGCTTTAGAGATATTAATAAACAATTCAACAGTTAGGGAACTTATACAGAAGAAACAGGATATAAAGCTTCCAAATGCAATTATGGCTGGGGTAAACATAGGTATGCAGGATTTTAATTCTTCTCTTGCTTCATTATATCACAAGGGACTTATTACTAAAGATATGGCTCTTCATGTTTCATCAAAACCGGAAGCATTGGAAATGAAACTTAAAGGAATTAGTTTGGACGACGAAAGAGCAATATTTTAAACTAACTACCGGTGAAAGGGAGGTGCTGAAATGCTTTCGATACAAAAAATCATGGATCTTTTAGGTAAGGAAGGAGCTATTCTATTTAAACATGAATGTAAATGTATACCAAAAAACAAGATCCATTTGCCGGGCCCGGATTGGGTTGACAGGGTTTTTAATCAAATGGATAGATCAATCCCTGTTTTAAGAAGTATCCAGTCACTTTTAAGTCACGGAAGATTGAGGGGTACCGGATATATTTCAATTCTTCCTGTTGATCAGGGGATTGAACATTCAGCTGGTGCATCGTTTGCTCCTAATCCTATCTATTTCGATCCGGAGAATATTGTAAGACTGGCAATTGAAGGAGGCTGTAACGCTGTGGCATCCACGCTTGGTGTGCTCGGAAGTGTCGCACGCAAATATGCTCACAAGATACCGTTTATCTTGAAGCTTAACCATAATGAGCTGTTAACTTATCCGAATACATTCGACCAGGTTTTTTTTGCAAGTATTAAGCAGGCGAGAGAGATGGGTGCGGTAGCCGTTGGTGCTACAATTTATTTCGGTTCAGCTGAAAGCAGTCGTCAGATCGTTGAGGTTAGCCAGGCTTTCCGTGCTGCACATGAAATGGGGATGGCCACAATTCTGTGGTGTTACCTGAGAAACAACGCGTTTAAAATAGAAGGAACGGATTACCATTCAAGTGCGGATTTAACCGGTCAGGCAAACCATCTAGGTGTTACAATCGAAGCTGATATCATCAAACAAAAGCTTCCTACATTAAATGGAGGTTATGCAGCATTAAATAAGGATAAAGGTAATTACGGAAAATATGATGATCGTATTTATTCTGAATTAAGTTCTGATAATCCTATTGACCTTACGCGATATCAGGTTGCTAACAATTATGTGGGCAGAATAGGCTTAATTAATTCCGGAGGACCATCTGGCAAAAACGATTTAGCTCAAGCAGTAAAAACTGCAGTAATTAATAAGAGGGCTGGTGGTATTGGATTGATAAGTGGCAGAAAAGCATTTCAAAAACCACTCAAGGATGGGATAGCTTTACTTAATTCAATTCAGGATGTTTATTTGTGTCCGAACATAACTGTTGCATAATTTAATCCGAAATTTGCGATATATATAAGCATGAAATCGTTCCGGAGATATTTAATTGGTATTTCCTTTTAGCAAAAGGAAATTATCACGGGTTTTTCAACAGCTGCTTAAGAGTTTATTGCTATTTGTCATATTTTACTTTTGTACCGTTTGTTAATGTTGAATCAGGTGCAATAACAATAATGTCTCCAATTTTTAATCCCTTGGTTATTTCAGCTTCCTTATCATTTGTTAGACCTACCTCTACATTAACAAGTCTTATTTTGCCTCTTTTAACAACAAACAGTTCCCACTGTCCGTTGTTGCCCCTAAAAAGACTTGTTCTGGGAACTGTTAATGAATTTTTATGGGTAGCCGTATATATTCTTACCTGAACTCTGTATTCGACGCCTAGTTTGCGTTCTGAATCAAGGAGCATTGTAAGATCACCTTTATTTATTGAAATAACTACCGGTACTCTCTGTTGTTCTACACCCAGAGAGGATATTTTGGTGAATCCTTGAGGATTAATTCTGACAACCTTTCCATGTACAGGATTGGTGCCGATAGCTGGACCATAGATTTCTACCAGGTTATCAGGTTTGATCCCTACAACTTCATCGGAGAGAATATTGGCAGTGACTTCAAGATTTTCTAAAGTGCCGATATCAAGAAGGTTTTCACCTGCAGATAATACCTGTATATCCTTGTGATAGCGTTTAAGTATTATTCCATCAATAGGACTGGGCATTGTAGCTTTTTTTAGATTGCGGCTTGCTTGATTCAGGGCGGCTTCAGCAGCAGCGGCTTCACTGTCAAGAACCTCCCGTACTAAGGATTTTCGTTCAAGATATTGTTTGATGTATGTAGGTAAAAGTTTTGATACTTCACTGAATGATTTTACAGCATGGTAAACGAATTGATCAGCTTGATGAGTTACCTGAATCTGAACATGTTCAGATCGTGCTTCTTTTAGGTTTTGCAGACTGGTTGCTTCTTTGCTGTAAAGATCTTCCGAAGAATCAAGCCACCATTTTGCATATTTTTCCTGAGACAGACTGGCTTCGGCTTTTTTACTGGCAGCATCAACAGCGCTGTTCATCGAATCAATCCAGTCCTGGGCTTCTTTAAGAGCCGTTTCTTCAAGCAGATTGAATCTATTGACTTTAATCTGTGATTGAGCGCTGTCAAGTCTGGCTTGAGCTTGAGCTAAGGCAGTTTTAAGATCAGCAGTATCCATTCTGGCAATTGTCTGGCCTTTCTTAACATGAGTGCCCGGCTTTAGCAAAATGGCTTCAATTTGTCCATCAAGAGGCATAGTAATATGGTAAATACGGGGTAAAGTTGTTTTTGCTCGTTCTTCAACATATGAACTGATCTGTTTTTGTTTAACACTGGCTACCTGAACAGGGATTTTTTTAGCACCAGCCAAAATTATGAGTAATAGAATCAGACAGATTGGTGTTGCAATAATTAGAACCTTCTTCTTATTCATCTTTGCATTCTCCTTTATCTTTATTCGATGGAATCAAATGAGTTTGTATCTGCAAGTAATAATAATTCTCCTTTTATTCTTTCATGCTTAGCGCCTGGCTCCAGTCCATCTTTGAAATATCTTTTTGTACAATCCAATGTGCACCAAGGACAAACAGCATTGCAAGAATTATTGTCCAAAGCCATGTTGAAGGGTATACCACTGAAGGCATTGAGTATGCATCGTTACAAAACTGACTCATCATACCAACAAGAAGCCAGTATCCCAAAGGTAAGCCAGCAATTGTTCCAATCATATTTACAACAATATTTTCCCGCAAAAATATTGTGCCTACTTCCATTGCCTGATATCCAAGAACTCGGAATGTAGCTATTTCTCTGTGACGTTCCGCTATTGAAATCAATGTTCCATTTAGGATAGATCCAAAGAAAATAACAGCAGCAAACATTATCATCATAAAAGCTGTACCCTGCATTGCGCCGGTAAATTGCTTGGTAACAATCTTTTTTTGAACTTTTATTTCGTCAATGGACTGAATGTTTGGAATGGTTTTTAGCTGTTTAAAGAAAGATATTTTTTGTTCAGGTGTTTGATTTGATTTTAGCTGTATATCAGAAACGGCCGATGTTTCTCCAAGTAAATAGTTTAAATAGTGAAAGTCAGCATATACACTCAGTCCTATCATGCTGTCTATTATTGAGACAACTTTTGCTTCATAAGTTTTTCTTTCCCCTCTGACAGGCACAAAAGATACTGTTTGTCCTTCACTGATATCCAAATGTTGAGCCATGCGTTTTGTCATTAATAAACCAACAGGAGGGATTGGTACGGAGTCTCCGTTTGCTCTTCTGGGGATAGTTAGCTTTGCTCCGGAAATAAGCCCTGAAATCATTCCTTTTTTGTGGTAATTCTTGTTAATAAAAGTACAAGGAACATTAAATATCGGTTCAGCATGAGAAATTCCCGGCAGTTTTTTTGATTCGATAAATGCTCCATAATTCAAATCATCTTTTAAAGAAAGATTATAATCACTAAGCATAACTTTGCTGAATTGAAACTCGATCATTTCGTCCATGGAATTAACAAATCCAAAGGCTAGAACCACCATTGAAGATCCTATTGCGGCAGCAACAATTCCAATTAAAGTACGGGATTTATTGCGAAAAAGGCTTCGCAGAATTATTTGCCACCTGAAATCAAGATTTGTCCATAACCTTGTCCAACGTTCAAGTAAAATATTTTCACAAGATGTTGGAGTAGGTTCGCGCATTGCTTCAGCCGGATTTAAGCGAATAATACGACGAACTCCGCGCAGCGTTCCAATAACAGAAAATACTATTGAAATAAGTATCGCGATAAGCATTGTGTTAGGATACAGTTCATTTAAGAGATTTGGAAATTCAAAAAACGTTTTATACATGACAGTCATCCATGCTGCAATCCAATGCCCCAGAATACAACCTGAGATTCCTCCGGTTACTCCAACAAAAAGGCCGTATTTAATAAAGTGATTAAAGATTGTCATGTTATTAATACCAAGAGCTTTCAGGGTTCCTACAATAGTTCTTTGCTGTTCGGTTATACGTGTCATCAGGACATTGAGGACTAAAGCAGCAACGCTCAGAAACATTGCGGGAAACATTGTTGCCATGGTTTGCAGGCCTCCCATCTCAGCGGATAACGTTAGATTGGAAAACTGCAGTTTCAAAGGTGTAGCTGCATAAACTCCATAATCTTTAAGCGATTTGTTTATGTTGTCCAGGACCTGTTCACTATTATATCTTGCCTTAGGAGTAAGAATCCCAACTATATTATTGCAAGCACCATGAAAGCCGAAAACATCCTCCATATATTCTCTTTTTAAATAAAAAACGCCATATCCTAAAGGATTATCTACAATTCCGCCCGGTGGAGCCAGATATATATGTTCAGAACTAATTGCAGTTCCAGCAACGTAAAGCTTCTTTTTCGTTCCATTCAAAATAAGGTTAATAAAGCTTCCAGGCTGTATGTTGCGTGCAAGAGCGAATTTGTCTGAAACAATTACTTCATCACGTATATCATTTGTGAAATAACTTCCAGATTTCATTACAATATTATTGATTACACTACAGGGACCGGCAGGCATTGATAGGGCAAGTCCATTAATAGGTTTATTTGAATTTTCCAGATCAACAATTACAGGGAAACTGATTCGTTCCCGCAGTTCAGAAATTCCTTTGAGTGTTTCTAGGTTTTTTATTTCGGAAATAGGAGCTTTTTTAAGATCTATCCAGAAATCTGCCATTCTGCATCTGGAATAGTAACTGGTTCGTGCTATTAACAAATTGTCATATGTAGAAAGCATGCCTACAAATGAACCCGTTCCAACAGCAACAATCATAATGACTGCAATAAGCAGGCCTTTAGTCCGGAGAAGATCCCGAAGAAGTTTTCTATCAAGGATCTTTACCATACTATTTCCTCCGCTTTAATGCGTTTTTTATTGATTTGAGTTGTTTCCACCTTTCCGCTGTCAATGCTGATAATCCTGTGTGCCATACGAGCGATTGGAGGTGCATGAGTTATGAGAACTAAAGTTGTATTAAGTTCTTTATTAAGCTTTGTCAGTAGATTTAATACAATTACGCTTGTTTCAGTATCCAGGGCTCCTGTAGGTTCATCACAAAGCATCAACCTTGGATTCTTTGCAAGAGCGCGTGCGATAGCGACTCTTTGTTGCTGCCCCCCGGACATTTGTGCAGGGAAATGATCCATTCGGTCTCCAAGCCCAACGTGTTGAAGAGCTTCATCAGGATCCATCGGATTATCGCAGATTTCTGTTGAGACCTGCACATTCTCTCTTGCTGTTAAAGTAGGGACCAGATTGTAGAACTGGAAAACGAATCCGACATTACTTCTTCGGTATTCCGTAAGTTTTGAGTCTGAATAAGTTGCAATATCGTTTTCGTCAAACAGAACTTTGCCGGATGTTGGACGGTCAATGCCTCCAATCATATTCAGTAAAGTGCTTTTTCCTGATCCTGAAGGTCCAAGTATTACAGAAAGTTCACCTTTGTAAATTTCAAGATCTATGTCTCTTAGTACCTGGACTTTTACTTCTCCCATTTGGTATGTTTTAGTTAAATCTACAAGCTTAATTTCCGGTTTGATGGCGCTTTTCGAATTAGTCATAGCATTACCTGTATTGAAATTTAAAGGCATCGATAAACAATCATTATATATGTGTTTGAGTAGTTAAGTCAAAGATTTGCTGTAGAAGGGAAATCTGTAGTAAGTTTGACTGCGAGAAAAATATTTGACAACATATTACGCATAGTGTATCTTTAGACTAAAAAACCGATATGGTCGAATGATGTTATAGGGAGAAGCCGAGTATGATAGGTGAAAAAGAGCAAAGGAGCTTGATAATATCTGCAGCTCAGAGTCTTTTCTCCCGTTTTGGGTTGGAAAAAACAACAATGGAGGATATAGCCAAAGCGGCAAAAAAAGGTAAGAGTTCACTATATTATTATTTTAAAAGTAAAGAGGAAGTATTTGCTGAAGTGATAGGCAAAGAGATAAATGGGTTAAAAAGCATAATCACTGATGCCGTGAAAAAAGAGGATAATCCGCGAAATAAACTGCTAGCATTTGTAGAAACTAGGCTGGATTATCTCAGTAAAAAGGCTGACCAGTATACAACAATCAAAGACGAATTCTTAAAGCACTATGAATTTATTGAGAGTCTTACAATGGAGTATTCAAATTGGGAAAAGTACGAAATTAGAGATATTATAGAATATGGTAGAAAGAAGGGTTCATTTAAAATTAATGATTCAGATAATGTACTGAATGCTGTCTATTTTGCATTTAAGGGTATGGAATATCCATGGTTGATAAAAATGTCACGTAAAGAGTTGAAAAGTGTTGTTAATGAATTGGTTGATATTCTTGTTAAAGGAATGAGCTAAAAAATTTTATATAAAAATAGACTAAAAACAATAATGGTCGAAACGATCAAAGGAATGCCATTTGCTTATTATTATAAAATGCAACTTTAAGCCGGGTTTTGAAATTAAGGACCGGGTTAAAAGAATAAGATAACTAATAATGGAGAAAATCATGAAAATACTTTTTGTTTATCCTGAAAATCCGGATACATTCTGGAGTTTTAAACATGCTGTTAAATTTATTTCAAAAAAGGCAGTTCATCCGCCATTAGGCCTCTTAACAGTAGCAGCTATGCTGCCTGAAAAGTGGGAGAAGAAGCTTGTGGATATGAATGTAGCGTTTTTGAAAGACAGAGATATTGAATGGGCAGACTATGTTTTTATAAGCGCAATGGTTGTTCAGAAAGAATCAGTAAAAAGACTTATTACAAGATGCAATGATCTGGGAACAGGAATTGTGGCAGGGGGGCCTCTTTTTACATCTTCCTACAAGGATTTCAAAGGGGTTGATCACTTTCTGTTAAATGAAGCTGAATTAACAATTCCTGTGTTTTTGAAAGATTTTTACAATAATGAACTCAAGTACGTTTACAGTAGTGATAAATTTGCACCTATTGGAAATACACCTGTTCCACTTTGGGATCTTATTGATATGAAGAAGTATGTTTCTATGAATATTCAATATTCACGGGGTTGCCCTTTTAATTGTGATTTTTGTGATATTACAACTCTTTTTGGAAGAAATGTAAGAACCAAAAGCAAAAAACAGGTTATTTCAGAATTAGATAAACTTTACTCTATGGGCTGGAAAGGAAATGTATTTTTTGTAGATGATAATTTTATCGGCAATAAATCAGAGATTAAAAAAGAAATTTTACCGGCAATAGTTAAATGGATGAGTAGAATGAAATATCCATTTGTGTTTTCTACAGAAGTTTCAATAAATATGGCTGATGATGAAGAACTTATGAAGTTGATGTATAAAGCTGGTTTTGAATGTGTTTTTATAGGTATTGAAACCCCGGATGATAAAAGTCTGGCTGAATGTGGGAAATTTCAAAATAAAAATCGAAATATGGTCGATAGTGTTAGAAAAATTCAACAGTTTGGATTTGAAGTAGCAGGGGGGTTTATTGTTGGATTTGATAACGATTCTCATTCAATTTTTGACAGGCAGATTAATTTGATTCAAAAAAGCGGTATAGTAACTGCTATGGTCGGGTTATTAAATGCACCAAAACAATCCAGGCTTTATCAAAGGCTAATTAATGAGAATCGCATTACCCAGGATCCATCAGGCAGTAACACGGATTTTACAATAAATTTCATCCCTAAAATGGATTACTCTAAACTTATTAGTGGATACAAAAAGATTATTAATGGGATTTATTCGGCTGAACCTTACTATAAAAGGATTAGAAATTATTTAATTAACAAACAACATATTAAAAGAAGATCAAATTTCAAAATCGGCTATTTAAAGGCATTGTTTAGATCGATCTTTTTCTTAGGTATTAGAGATAGAGAAAGAGTGCATTTTTGGAAATTGATTTTTTGGTCTTTATTTCGAAGTCCTCAACTTTTGCCTGAGGCAATTACATATGCAATTTACGGATTCCATTTTAGAAAGATATTTAAAGATCAATTATCCTAGATTCTCAAATTAATGATAAGAATCAAGTCAAGTTTAAATTTTTTATGCATTCTGCGGATTTGCAAATATTTGATTTTCAGGGTTTTTGTATGTAGATAACAATATGTTTGAGTATTTTGTTGCCTATATCCAAAGCTGTCTGTCTAGGGTACGGTATCCTATTGCTTCAGTTAAGTGTTCAACCTTTATATCAGATGATTCGTCGAGGTCTGCTATTGTTCGGCTTACTTTTAATATTCTGTCGTAAGCTCTGGCACTTATCCCGAGTTCATTCATTGCAGATTTTAATAATAGAGATCCTTCATCGTCAAGTTTGCAGTATGACCTGACCTGCCTGGTGCCCATTTGGCTGTTCGTATGTATTTGATTGTTTCTGAAGCGGGTTTCCTGAATTTTTCTCGCTGATATAACCCTTTCACGAACTGATGAAGAGGGTTCTGATTCTGAAGAAGAGGTAAGCTCCTTATATTTTACAGAAGGAACTTCTACATGAATATCTATTCTATCAAGTAAAGGACCCGAAACCTTTGTCATGTATTTCTGTATTTGATTAGGGGTGCATCTGCAATTTCTGGATGGATCTGTATTGAATCCGCATGGACACGGATTCATAGCAGCAACAAGCATGAATCCTGCAGGGTATGTGAGACTTCCGGTTGCCCGAGAGATTGTAACAGAACGATCCTCCAAAGGCTGTCTTAAAACTTCAAGAACATTCCTCTTGAATTCCGGTAGTTCGTCAAGAAAAAGCACCCCGTTGTGGGAAAGACTTACTTCTCCTGGCCGTGGATGTGTTCCTCCGCCTATAAGTCCTGCATCTGATATAGAGTGATGAGGTGATCTGAAAGGACGGGTAGCAATTATAGGTGTTGATTGAGAAATGAGACCCATAACACTGTAAACTTTTGTTGTTTGTAGAGATTCATCTATAGTGAGCGGAGGTAATATAGTAGGAAGTCTTTTTGCAAGCATTGTTTTTCCTGATCCTGGAGGTCCAATCATTAACAGATTGTGACCGCCTGCAGCAGAAACTTCAAGCGCTCTTTTGACATGATACTGGCCTTTGACGTCAGAAAAATCAACAGAATAAGTACTATAGTCATTAAAAAGAACTTTGCTATCGATTGAAATAGGCAGACAGTCTTTTTCATTGCGAAGTATAGCTACCGCATCTGTAAGGCTTTCAACAGGCAATATATTTAATCCCTCAACTATTGCGGCTTCCAAGGCATTTTCTTTGCTTATCATAAGCCGTTTATTCTTTTGTTTAGTTGCAATAGCAATGGGAAGAATGCCTTTTACAGAACGGACTCTTCCGTCTAGTGCCAATTCGCCCAAAATTATTGTGTTATGAATGGAAGCAGGGCTAAGCTGATCTGAAGCAGTAAGAATTCCTAACGCTACGGGTAAATCGAAACTGGGGCCTTCTTTTTTTATGTCAGCGGGAGCCATGTTGACAGTAATTCGTTTTACAGGGAACCTGAAACCGGAATTTTCCATTGCTGATTTCACTCTGTCTTTGCTTTCTTTGACAGACGTATCGGGAAGGCCTACAATGACAACGGCAGGCAGCCCCTTCTTTTGGTCTACCTCAATCTCCACACTATGCGGTTCAATACCTGTGATGGCACTTGAGAATATCTTTGATACCATAACTATCTACTTGTTTTTTTATATCCATATTATAGGATGCTTTTTCAATAAAGCATTTCAAAAGTTTCCAATTGCATTAAAACATATATTTATCAATGGGAAAAGCGTTTTCAATATGTAATATTTCAGGTTGCTTATCAGGAGAACCTGTTATTGATATTACATCAAATCGGAACGAATATTTATAAAGAGCCTTTGCTTTTATATAACTGAGAGCAGCTTTGGCAATCTGATGTTGTTTGCGATCATTTACAGCTTCGAGTGGTGAACCAAAATTAGAGGTTTTTCGTGTTTTTACTTCGACGAATATTATCAAACCCTTTGCTCGACATATTATATCTAATTCACCTAATGGACATCTGAAATTATTTTCAAGAATTTTATATGATTTCTTTTTAAGATATTGTACAGCTGCTTTTTCACCGGAAATCCCCAGAAGCTTCCTTTTAAAAGTCATGAGTATTTATCCAGTACTTTTTTTACTGGTCCAAAGCTGTGGCGATGGATAGGGCAGGGCCCGAACTCTTGAAGCATTTTTATATGATGTGATGTTGGATACCCCTTGTGAATCGCAAAACCGTATTGCGGCCACTTATTATCGTATTCTTCCATTATTCTGTCCCGGGTTACCTTTGCGATAATAGAAGCTGCTGCAATTGAAAAGCAATGCAGATCTCCTTTTACAATTGCTTTATATTCAAAGGGGAAATCAGGTATTGGTAAACCGTCAACCAATACTATTCCTGGTTTGACTGGCAGACAGAGAATTGCTTCAGTCATAGCTTTATGGGTTGCTTTAAGAATGTTGAGACTATCTATTTCTTTTTCCGAACAGGAGGCTATACCCTTCAAAATTCTGTTGTTCTCAGAAATTTGTTGATAGAGCTTGTTCCTTTTGTTCGGAGACAAAGTTTTAGAGTCTCGAACACCTTCGGTAAGAAGGCCTTCGGGATAAATAACCGCAGCAGCCACCACAGGGCCAGCTAAAGGTCCCCGTCCGGCTTCATCTACACCTGCTACGTATTGATAGCCATTGCTGCGAAAGGATTGTTCAAGTGCAGAGATACGTCGGAGCCTGATGGATTCATCTTCCATCGATAACTACTTTTTCTCTTTTACTTTTGCCTTTTTGCCGACTTTATCACGAAGATAGTAAAGTTTAGCCTGGCGAACCTGACCTTTACGAACAACTTCGATTTTTTCAACCATAGGAGAGTGCAGAATAAGAACACGCTCAACTCCTTCACTGTAGGAAATTTTCCTGAGAGTGATGGTTTCGTTAAGTCCGGTTCCTTTACGGGCGATGAGTGTTCCCATAAAAAGCTGTGTCCGCTCTCTGGTACCTTCTTTAATTTTAAGGTGAACCTTTAGCGTATCTCCTATTGAAAAATCTTCAATACGGTCTTTTAAAAATTCTTTTTCGATCTTTTTGATCGTATCCATTATTACCTCCAAAAAAAACTTGCCAAATGATAAGTCAAGGCACAATCGATTGCAAGAAATTTTTCCTGTTTATTTCATTATAAATAATATTGTTTTTTAAAATGAGTATAATAGCTTTTAAATATCATTGATTAAATCTGGTCTTCGTTCACGAGTCCTTTTAACAGCTTGATCATAACGCCATTGGCGAATAGCTTCATGATTTCCTGAAAGCAATACATCTGGCACTTCCCTTTCTTTATATTTTCGGGGGCGAGTATACTGAGGATATTCCAGAAGTTTTTCGGAAAATGATTCCTCTTTTAATGAATCCGGATCGCCCAATACTCCAGGAATAAGGCGTACTACGGAATCTATCAGAACCATTGCCGGTAGTTCGCCGTTTGTTAAAATATAATCACCTATTGAAATCTCTTCATCAACCAGAGATTCTCTAACTCTTTCATCTATGCCTTCATAATGCCCGCATATTAAAATGAGGTGCTTATTTTCAGAAAGTATCTGAGATTTTTTCTGAACTAAAGGAATACCTTGAGGGCATAAGAGAATTACTCTTGAATTGTCTTTTCGAAGTTTCTCAACTGCAAGAAAAATCGGTTCAGGTTTCAGTACCATGCCGCTGCCACCACCGAAGGGACGGTCGTCAGCTGTCTTATGGCGATCAAATGTGAAATCCCTTAGATTGATTAGATTTATTTTGAAAAGACCTTTTTCAATGCCCAGCTTGACCATGCTTTCATCAAGAGGACCTCTGAACATTTCTGGAAAAAGTGTCAGAACATCGATAATCAACTGCGGCCGATTTTTTCTTTCTTTAATATATTGCTGACAGAATCAGAAGGCTGTGCTCCCAGTCCAAGCCAGTGCTCAATACGATCTTTTTTGATTGTGAAATTGTCAGATGCTTTAAGTGGATCGTAGGTTCCAACACACTCTAAATATTTACCGTCCCTTGGCTTCCGGGCATCACATACTACAATACGGTAAAACGGGGTGTTTGTTGTTCCCATTCTCCTCATACGAATCCGTACACTCATTTTTATCTCCTGGTTACTTTATTACTGATACCGCGCTATTAAATTCAGAAAAGAGAGATTTGTCAAATATAAATTCAAATTATTTTGTAAAATAAGTAAATTTTACCCAAAAACATTGCTAATACCTGGAATAGAGAACCCTTTTTTCATTTTCCCAATTTTTTTCATCATTTTTTTCATCATCATAAAACGTTTTAGAAGTTGGTTTATTTCCTGAACAGTTGTGCCGCTTCCAGACGAAATACGCTTTTTTCGGCTTCCATTTATTATACTTGGATGACGACGTTCAGAAGGTGTCATTGAAAGGATTATAGCTTCGGTTCTGACGAGTTGACGGTCGTCAACGTTCATTCCTTTTAGGTTTCCCATACCAGGCATTAACTCAAGTGCATTTTGAAGCGGACCCATTTTTTTTATTTGTTTTAGTTGCCCTAGAAAATCTTCAAGATTAAGTTCTTCACGAAGCATCTTTTTCCCCAGGAGTTGGCTTTCCTCTTCGTCAAAGACCTCCTGAGCTTTTTCTACTAAGCTAAGTATGTCTCCCATTCCAAGTATTCTCGAAGAAATACGATCTGGGTAAAAAAGGTCAAAGTCTGAAATCTTTTCACCTGTACCTATAAATCGAATTGGCATTCCTGTTACAGAACGCAGTGATATAGCT
>JAVCCS010000132.1 GCA_030765365.1 Candidatus Theseobacter exili | reverse complement strand
GTAGCAAGAAATATAGCTATAATCCGTTCTTCCTATAGTACAGTTGAACCACACCTGATTATTTCATCTCGTCCAATTAAATATAAGATAGATAAATATGAGGAACCAGCTCCTTTAGTTTATTTCCTAAAAAATATCTTTAGAAAGGAAACGTTTAGGAAAAAGCAAGTTGATATTCTTCGACGCACTCTTGTATTAAAAAATGTAATTGCCTCATTACCTACCGGACTTGGTAAATCGCTTTGTTATCAACTGTCAGCTCTGCTTCAACCAGGAATTGTAATGATTATCGACCCGCTGAGGTCATTAATGAGAGACCAGAATGATAATCTGAAAGATATGGGAATAGATTCAACAATATTTATTGATTCTTCTTTGAAAGATGCAAATGAACGGCAAGATAGAGAAGAAAAAATGGCAAAGGGGTTTTATCAATTTGTTTTTGTAGCACCGGAACGATTGCTAATTAAAGAATTCAGGGAATATCTTGAAAAGATGACAAACACTTTTTTTTCATACTGTATTGTGGATGAAGCACACTGTGTCTCCGAATGGGGACATGATTTCAGAACATCCTACTTAAGGTTGGGGAAAAATGCCCGGAAATATTGTAAATCTATGTTAGATAAAATACCCTTTATTGCTTTGACCGGAACTGCTTCTTATGATGTATTATTCGACGTGCAAAGAATATTGGAAATCAAAGATGAGGATGCACTGATTACTCCTTCGTCTTACCAGCGTAAAGAATTGCACTTTGACATAGTTCCTGTTCCAAAACCAGAAATTCCTGAAGGAGCGAATTCATTCACAACCAAGGAAGCAGTGGCTGAAAAAAAACAGACACAACTTCTTCGGGAACTCAAAAATCTTCCTCAAAAATTTGGAAAGAACAATAAAGATTTTTTCGAATTAAATGGTGATAAAACAAATTCCGGAATTGTGTTCTGCCCATATAAAGGTCGAAAGTCTCCTTTTGGTGTAGGAACAATATCTTCTCGGGTCAAATTAGAAATTCCTCAACTCAAAAAAACCGATTTTTATGCGGGAAGCAGCAAAGAAGAAGATAGCAGTATTGCTGATTCTCATCGACAGAAAGTTCAAGATAGTTTTAAGAAAAATAATCTTGCTCTTTTGGTTGCAACCAAAGCATTCGGAATGGGTATAGATAAACCTAATATTCGTTATTCCATTCATTTTAATATGCCACAATCTATTGAGTCCTTTTATCAGGAAGCCGGGCGGTGTGGACGTGACAGGAAAGATTCATACTGCATCATTTTATATTCTGATATGTCGATACCTCAAGAGGAAGGAAGTGTCCCTGAAGGTATAACCGTTGATAAATCTTTAATGGTTAGCTTTCATCATAATGCTTTCAAGGGGATTGATAAAGAAAAACGCGTATTGTCTGGACTACTTTCTCAAATTACATATCCTGCATCTAAGCCTATTGATGGAATTGAGCAAAACTTAAAAAAGATGAAGATAGACGAAGAAAAACAAATAACAATTGGTTTTGAAAATGACAAGATTATGCAAATCAGTGAATATTTGAAAGAAAACACGGACCGATATTATTCTGCAAAGATGATAAATAAAGCAAATGAGTGGTGCTATGATATTGGCCAATTTGTAAAGAAATTACGGAAAGAGTTCGAGCGGAAAACTGGAGAATGGCCCCCAGGTTTCTCCAAAAACCATAATGAGAATATTAAACCGCTCTTCGAGCAAATCCGAGATGAAAGGGATACATTTAAAGCTATTTACCGTCTCTCAGTTATTGGAGTAATTAGTGATTATGAAGTTGATTATAAAGGAAAAACTATTAGTGCAACGGTCAAAAAATATAATGATAATGAGTATATTTCACATCTTCAAAACTACATTAAAGAATATGTTTCCAAGAAGGATGCTAATCAGGTGCCTGAAAACATATTGAAAGAAAATGAGAGTTCAGTCATTCGGAAATGTATTAGTTACTTAACCAAATTTGTATATGAAAAGATTGCTGCCAAACGGAGAGAAGCAATCAACGCAATGGAGTCTGCTATCAAAACTGAGATGAAGGAAAAAGGTAGTTTTGAAAGATATGTCAACACCTATTTTGATTCTAACTTCATTCCAAAATCAGTTAAATATCGCACAGAATACAAGCTTGATTTAGTATGGGAGTGTATGAAACTTACCAAAGGTGAATCTGATGCAGTTAAACATTTAGAGGGTGCATGCACTCATCTATTGGAGGGGAATCCTGATAATGGAGCATTCCATTTGATGCGAGCTTTTGCCGGGTATAGCATTGATACCTATGATAAAAATGCGGCAAATGAGGATTTTGCCGAAGGATGGGATCTATGTCGAAAAAATGAAGATTTAGAATGGAAGGAATATATTCTCGGAGTTTCTAAATTTTATCTAATAACAACGGAATATAATACAGATACTGCACCTTATTTATCTTATTTACAAGAAAGGATTTTTGACATTCATTTACAATGGTTAAAGGATTTTAATACAAATTTTTTAAAAGGAGGGAAATTAAATGTCTAATTTGCCTGATATAAGTGAAAAATTGGGTGAGCTTGAGGAGGAGTTATCCAGGTTAAAGTCAGCTGCCGAACAAATTGAAAGGGCCAAGGATGCTGCCACTAAAACAATAGAATCTGCTGAAAGAATGAGTTCTTTGTTAAGTGAGGTTGTAGAAGGGAACAACGAACTCATAAAACAGGGCAAGGGAGTATTTGCTGAAATTCAGGAAGTTGATTTTCCAAAACGCCTTGAAAAAGTAGACAAGTCTATTACAGCTATTTCCGTG
>JAVCCS010000050.1 GCA_030765365.1 Candidatus Theseobacter exili | reverse complement strand
TATTTATGGGTAGTCAGTATCCAAAGCTATCAGGTACAACAATCTTAATGACTTAATCATTCAATAATATAGAAATTCATTACATGTGCAAATTGCTGAGCACACACCTTTTGCTAAATGAAATCAAAAATATTAGTTTGAACAAATTCTTAAAAAAACGATTTAAGTCTTGACTTTTTGTGTATAAATATATATAATTCCATTGGGTTTAGGTAACTAATCTACAAGGAGAATGATATGAAATATGTAAAATCAAACATGGCTTCGGAGACTATTGGTGTGCTTTTTTTAATATTTCTCTTCAGTGTAACGCCATATTTGCAGGCAAAAATAAAGGTTTTAAAACCAAAAGCGAATAAAGTTTACTATCTTTCTGAGAATCAGGAGCTTTCTATAAAGGTGTATTCGACTAAGAAAAACGGTCGTGTGAAGCTGTATTTAAAGGGTAATGGGAGATTTAAGGTTGCAAAGAACTTTAAAAAAGCTGTAAAAGCAAAATATAAACTTAAAGATAGCGAAAAGCTTCCTTATCTGGGTATTCAAACCATAAAGCTTAAAGCTTACGAGTATATTAAAAACAGTAAAGGTAAATATAAAAAGCAAAAAAAACGCCTGAAAAAAAGCATTCAAGTAGCTTATAAAATTATTAATAAAGAGTCACAGGTTCAGGCTGCAGCCTGCTCGTCAGGTCAAGTGAAGACAGTTTGTTACGATTTAAAAACAAATGATAATCTCGTAGCTTTTCCATTCGAACTGTTTCCTTCAATTAATGAGACAGCAGCAGCTATTCTCAGTGAAAACTTTCAAGTATTGAATTATTGGAATACTGGGGAGCAAATATGGAAACCTCTATTGCCTGACTATCCAACAGCTTTACCTTTTCCAGTTGATCCGTGGAAATGTTTTTTTGTTCAGATGAAAAGACCTTATGAATGGACATACACCCAGTCAGTTACTCTGGAAAGAGATCCTGATTTTATTATTGAACTTAATGAAGGCGAGAATTTTATTGCCATCCCTGATGTCGAAGTTTTCCCAACAGCAGGTGATTTGAGGCAATCCATAATTAGTCAGTCCGATACTGAGGCTAGTGTTGAAGTTATGTCGTGGAGCAATTCGGAAGGTGTCTGGGTGCGTTATAATGACACAAATGCTCTTTCCCTAGGAGCAGGATATGCAATAGTAACCAGTTGTGAAATTGCCTGGAAACCATACTTGGGATTTCAGCCTTCTTCTCCATACATACCTGACGCGGTGAAGTTGACGAATGTAGAAGCTAAACTTATTGTCTTGACCGAAAAACTGCAAATACTGAAAGATTTCGTGGAGTCCAAGAATTTACTGGAAATGCTAGTAAATGATCTTGAAGATCTAACGTCAGTGTCTGGGATTGCAGAGTTGATGATGCTCCCGAATTTGTATGAAAAGTATATGAATTTGCCGTATCTGAATGAACTTAAAGATAAAATATGGGATTTTTATTATGCAGGATGTGCTGTAAGTAGTTGTCTTAGCAGTATATTGGACGATTTAAGATTTGACAAAGCACTATATGAAACAGAGGGTGGGAAACAATTTCTTATACTTATCGGCGAAATATGGAATATGCAGGAAGTGCAGAAAATTCTACCAATGTATCCTGAAATAAAAGATGAAATAGTAGAGTTGGCCGGATATGGAGAAATTCTCGCTGAATTAGGATTGATTTCATATAATAGTGTGGAACTTTTGATTGAATTGTCTGAATATATAGAAGAGCTGGAAATACTTCAAGAAAACAATGATCTGGATGGCATTAGAAATCTTATTGTTGAATTAAGAGACAAGTATAATGTTTGACCATGTTTTTCCTGTGTGAAAGAGCAACACTGGCGAAAGTTCCGGGAGAAACGTAAATTAATCTTCTATTGAAAATTCAGAATTTAACTGCTGTTAAATTCTGTTATCAAGACATGAAGAAATTTTTTCCATTGTGCATGCATTTATATCAAAAGCATTTTGCCATTCAAGTTCGCTTTCCATGCATAGATAAACAAAAACATTTTTCCCGAGGTATTCTTGGATCCATTTTTTCATAGCACTATACATATGAGTTCGGATGGTTTTAAAATATCTTGTTTTTCCATCGAGGCCACGGATAAATTCACCTAGATAAAGCTTGCTCGAAGGAAATCGATTGCGAATATACGGCCACAGAAGGGGAGGGAATCTTAGACATCCCAGGCTAATCCAGCAAATATTTTCTGGATTTACTTGCTTTGATATTCTTTTCACCACTTCTTCGTAATCTTTTTCCCAGCCGGAATAATCGATAAGCGGATCAAAGTGAAAGCCAAGTTTATATCCGGCTTGTTCTGCCGCAGCAGCAGCTTCAAGCCGTTTTTTCAGTGATGAAGTTCGGCGTTCTTCCAAATTTATTATTCTAGGAGTATTCAAGGACCACGAAATTATTGTGCGGCGGTTATGATCCAGGTTTAGAAGATGTTCAATCCTATGATCTTTGGTTTTGATTTCAAATATAGAATTATTGTAATTTGAAAACAAATGAATCATTCTTTCAGAAACACCTGTTAATTCGTCCAAAAAAAGACTGTCTGCGAGTTCTCCGGTACCTATGCGATATGATTTGTCTGGGTTTGACATGAATGCGTTATTTAAAGCATTTTCGTAGTCTTTAATGTTCACATGAACTCTAGTCATAGGAGCATTGAGATATCCTTGAAGAATACAGTATGAACAGTCCATATGACAGCCTTCAACAATGCTCATGATTTTGTAACCACAACATAGATAGTTTTTTGTGCCAGGACAAGGTTCCAGATATGGAGAATGTTTCAAGCATAATAGGATGTTTCTTTTTTTCTTAAGAATTGGATCTTCATCATTCCCGAAATATGGCAGATCTTCTGTTGAATTAATATTGATAAATCGTGAACCAAGATATTTTCTAAAACGCTCTGTTATATCGTATCCCAAAGCATCAGGAAGAGCATATGCGTATTCTATGCTATTTAACTCGCAATCCAGCTTTGAAGTATGAAATTCATCATTCTTATTAGTTGTCATGCTCAAGAATCTTTCTTATTTCAGCGCTTTTCGCTATACGTATGATTTCTGTATTTTGTTGTTTAAGTTCCTCAATAGAAGAAAATGACAACATTAGATTGCATTCTTCGGATTCATAGCCGGGTGAATGGTTTAATGTGATGCCTTTGGGAAGATTTAATTTGTTAGAAAGATTTTTGAAAATTTTATCTGTATTTGAGAATGCAGGATTACGCATTTGTTGAAGAACAGATATAAGTTGAACAACCCGCTGAGGAGGATTATGATTGCCGTTTTCGAGTGCATCTTTAACTTCTGAAAAATTCAGTATTTGTGAAGGAAACTTTTTTTCGCGTTCTGAAATCTCAGCTATTAATTTCAAAAATTGCTTCTGGTGGTTGTTTCCCATTTTAAGATTGTTAATTATGTTAAATAGACACAACCTGTCATTCCTGTCTAATTCCGATAAAAGAAAAGCGGCTTTTATATTGGTTGTGCCATTTGCAATTGATTCCAGAATAGGTTTTTCGATATCAGCAATTTGCTTTTGGAGATGGAGTTCTCTTAAATTTGACGGCAAAGAAAGCAGGGGCATCCAGTAACTCATTATTCTGTCATCAGGAACAGAATGGATGTTTGACAACTTTTTGATTACAAGAGCTTTCTCAGAAGAATTTAGGCCGCATCCCAACATGTTATCGTGTACTGCAAATGAGAAAAGTTCAAATTCAGAATAGCTGGAATTATCAATTATTCCCGCTTGGATATTGTCCGCACGGATTTCTTTAAGTATGCCAATCCTTCTGAAACCACAAAGGACAATGAAGCTATTATTTGTTGCATTTGACAAAAGAAGAGGAGGCTCTATTATACCGTGTTTTTCAATGGATGATTTCAAGACAGGAAGAGCTTCTCCTATGCGGATATTATAATTTTTATTTTGAATATCAATTTCAGACAGAGAAACTTTCTGGTATTTTGCTATAAAATTGTGCCTCTTGATTTTTTCCACGTTTTTTGCATCCTTTTGAATAAATTTTGCACTTCTGTTTTAACACAAATAAAACTTCACTTCTTTGAATATCGTTTAGTTTACCTATTTTCAGTGCTTTTACAAGTGAGGAAACCCGAAATCTATCCATGCCCCATATGGATTTAGAAAGTTGATCGGAATGCCCCCCGCGCTTCAAGATATATGGTGTGTCAATTAAGCCGATTAGATTATTTGAAGCAATACGTATCCATAAATCATAATCTTCGCAAACCGGCATGCTTTCATCAAAAAGACCAACATCATCAAAGATTCTGCGTCTTATCATAACGGCAGAAGGACTTACTATACATAGAGGAAGACAGTCTTTAAATATATAGCCGGACTTCTTTTTGTGATGTTTGCACGGGTTGACGCGTTTCCCGTTCCTAATCCACATTTCTTCTGTTTGACATGCAGCATAATCGGTATTTGAATTCATCCATTCTGTTTGGGCTTTCAATTTTCCAGGAAGCCATAAATCATCGGAATCCAGGAAAGCAATATATTTGCCTTGAGATTGTTTAATGCCTGCGTTTCTCGCAGAACTTACACCTTTGTTTTTTTGATGAATATAAATTAAGGAAGAATTATATGAACTCAACAATTGTTTGGTTTGATCGTTAGATCCATCATCAACAACAATAAGTTCAAAATCAATATGTTTTTGAGATAAAACTGATTCGATTGCCTCTTTTAAAAAATATTCTCTGTTAAAAGAGGGGATGATAACGCTTACATTATTCATGAATATATTATAGCAAGCGTTATCATCCATGCCATAATAAATTAATATGAAATTTTTATTCCTCCGTAAGCAGCAACGCCAGGAGTTCCGTACCCATATACTTCCTGGTAATCTTCATCAAAAACATTATCAATCCTTCCATAAAGACGGATATGCTCGGAGGCTCTCCAGGATAAAGAAAGATTTACAAGAGTATAAGAATCAAGTGTGATTAGGGATGATGGATATGACGAGAAATTCATATCCAGCCTTTCTCCGACATATATTATGCCGGCATAAAAATCCCATTTTTCTAAAAAGGTATAATTAGCATTAATGCTAAACTTGTTTTTTGGACGGCGCAGCAATTCCGTACTATCTGATAAGTCTTCAGCCTTCATGTAAGTGTATGCTGCTCCTAAATTTAAATTATTAATTAGATTGCAGTTTGCCGATAGTTCAATGCCGCGTGATTCAGCTTTTGCTATATTTATGTATTTTGAGGAAGAGAATTCATAGTCAATCATGTTTTTGAATTCTTGTTTAAAATAAGTTAAGCCAACTGAAACTTTTTGTGAAAAAAGTGACTGAACAAGCCCCGCTTCCCAACTATTTGTTTTTTCAGGTCCTAAATCAGTATTTCCATAAATAGGAGAAAAAAGCTGATAAAGCGATGGGGCTTTAAATCCTGTGGAATAAGAGCCTTTTAATGATGTTCCTGTTTTTTCAATCAGCAAACCTGGGCTTATTCTATAAGTTGTTTCTGCTCCGAAACGTTCGTGATCATCTACTCTTAAACCAACGGTGCCAAAAAATATCTCATTATAATTTAACTGATCTTGAAGATAATAGCTTGCCGTATATGCACTTGAAGCTTGAAAATTATCCTCGTATATGAATCCTCCTGAATCTGAAATGTATGTTGAATCGGCGTTTTCTTTCTGATACTCAATTCCAGCTATAATTTTGTTGTAATCTATAAAATCAAAAAAGTTGCGCCAATTCAAAGACCATATCTTTCCGTTGTATTTGCCATGCGATGAATCCATGCTGGACTCATCGGGAGAATCCTTGAGCTCTCTTTTGTGATCTGCAATCGAGAAAAATATATTTTGCTTCCATCTGTCATCCAGTAGAAACAGAGTCCCGTTAGCACCCCAAAATATTTGGCGTATATCCGATTTGTAGTTAGGATCATCGCCACCTGTGCTGCCAAATTTGTCCAGATCAGTTTCGCTGTCCTGAATGCGTAATATAGTGCCAAAAGACAATATGTCGGTGGAATAGAAATGACCGTTTCCAGTGAAAGATAAATTTTTGTACCTATCGTTTTCAATATTTCCAGTATCTTCTGATGCGGCTGAAAAACCATCTGTATCAATCCAGGAAAAGCCTGCAGAAAAATCTGCAATATCAGTCATGCCGGATGAATAACCATTAACAATATGTGTCGTAAAAGAACCGCCCTCAGCAGCTATATTTGCGCGATATCGGCCATCAGCTCTTTTGGTAATTATGTTTATTACGCCACCTATTGCATCTGATCCAAACAAAGGACTTTGCGGCCCCCTGATAATTTCAATTCTTTCGACATTCTCAAGAGTAATATTTGCAAGATCACAACTCCTTGAAGGTGTAGAAGGATCATTTATTTCAACACCATCGATCATAACAAGAGTTTGTTCGGATTTTGCTCCACGTATAAATGCTGAAACAGGTTGCCCGGGGCCTCCATTAGCTACAATATCAATTCCAGGAGCAAAACGAATAACATCTGCAACAGTTTGAACGTTCATAGAGGCAATCTGTTTGCTGTCAAAAACGGTAACAGAATTAGCGATTTTGCTTACAGGCGTTTCTGATAGTGTTGCTGTAATTACAATTGGTTCAATTCGTTCAGAACCAATGATTTCAGCATAAGCAATATTGCAGTGTGTAAATATTAGTGATGATAAAATGAAAAATGAAGATTTAAAGGTAAATGATATTTTCATGAGTTCTCCCAACCCTCCCTCGAGGATTATGAAAGTGATAGTTGTATTATGAGCAATCCGGTCTCCTGACTTACGGTCATCCTAGTTGCTGTTCCTTCCCATTCAATTCACTAGAACAGTGGATAAAGCACAGCGTTCGTCACGATTACAGTCGCGGGGCGGTCTCCGAGTTTCACGGAAGTTTCCTGGGCAAACACTAGTATGCCCGATTCCTCATAAGAAAAAAACAAGCTCCTTTCATGTGTAAAGATTAATAATGAATAAAATGGTAAGATAGCATAATATTGCAGGATAATTATGTCAAACCTTTGTTAGAAAGTTGCATATAAATGAACAGGGTGATTTGTATTTTTTCAATTTCATTCATTGTATTGTGTGCTTCTATTGCTGGGCAAAGATATGTTAAAAAAAGGAAAAGAATATCTCTGAATAATCAATTGGATTATGCTCAATCAAATAAAAATATTATGAATAGTGATGTAAAGATAGTTTCTGTATCTCCTAGCATAACAGAGATTCTTTTTGCCTTAGATCTCGGAGAAAAGGTTGTCGGTGTAACTCGGTTTTGCACATATCCACCCGAAACTTGTGTTATTCCCAAAATTGGCGGATATTATGATCTCAATTATGAAGTTATTGTTGCATTAGAACCTGATATAGCAATCATTAGATCAGACAACGAACACGGCGAGAAAGAACTTCGACGGTTGGGGTTGAAGTGCGTAACTGTTGATAATGAAACTATTGAAGGAATTCTTGCTTCCATAAAAACAATTGGAACATTATTTAATGTTTTGGAAAAAGCTGAACTTATGTTGGAAGACATTAATAGAAGGATCAAAGCAGTTAAGCAAAAAGTTGCAGCCAAGAGCACTCCGAGTGTTATGATTTCTGTTGAAAGAAGTCAAGGAAGCGGTATGATTAAAAACGTTTTTGTTGCTGGAAAAGAAGGTTTCTATGATGAAATGATCAATCTAGCAGGTGGCAAAAATGCTTGTGTGAATGAGAAAATTAAATTCCCCAAATATTCGTCGGAAGGGATTCTAAAATTAAATCCTCAAATAATAATTGATTTGGTGCCGGATTCGGAAAAAGAAAAGGGAAATGTTAATAAAATACTGGCTGACTGGAATTGTATTGAAGAAGTGGACGCTGTAAAGAATAAAAGAGTTTATGTATTTAGTCAGGATTATTTTGTTATTCCCGGTCCAAGATTTATTCTCATATTAGAAAAAATAGCAAACATAATTAGCGGAGCAAAAGAGTAGTGAACTATTTTTTGGAAGTAAAGGATTTTTCGCATACTATTGGCGAGAAAACAATACTCAAAAATATGTCTTTTGGGATAAATAAAGGAGATTTTATTTCAATAATAGGACCGAATGGTGCTGGTAAAACAACATTACTTAAGTGCCTGGATGGAATACTGCCTCTTGAAAAGAATGTGTCTATATATTTAGATGGAAAACAATTGACAAAATACAGCAGAAGAGATCTTTCAAAGAAAATAAGTTATGTTCCACAAGCAGAAAGACAAACGTTTCCTTTTACTGTAACCGAATTCATCTTTATGGGAAGATATCCTTATATAAGTCCTTTTTCACAATTCGGTTTGAAGGATAATGAAGTTGTTCGCTGGGCAATATCATGTACAGGGTTGGAATCTCTAGCCAACAGGCGAATTAATTCTTTAAGCGGCGGAGAAAGGCAAAAAGTTTTTATTGCAGCGGCTCTCGCTCAGGAAACAGAGATTATATTGTTAGACGAGCCAACAGCATTTTTGGACTATAAGCATCAGACAGAAATAAAATCTATTTTAGAAAATCTTAATAAAAAATCAGGTGTTACAATGATTTCAGTTACACATGATGTTAATTCAGCCGTTGTAAACAGTGATTCTGTAATAGCTGTTAAGGAAGGTTGCATTAAATTTCAAGGCAGTATAAGAGATTTAATGAATGTCAAATTGCTAAGAGAAATATACGATACATCTTTTAATTTGTTAAAACATCCTACTAATGGAGGTTTTTTGATTGTTCCGGGAAAAGAAGAATGAGTAAGCTGCCTGATAAAGCTATATTGCCTTTGCTTATTGCTGGTTCACTAGCAGTATGTGCTGTTTCGATGTTTACAGGGGCTACATCGTTAAACATTAAAGCTCTGATCGGAACCGCTAATAATATTGATTCCATGATATTCTGGCAAATAAGAGTGCCAAGAGTTTGTCTTGCTTTTCTTTCTGGATCTGGGCTTGCTTTAAGCGGAATGGTTTTCCAGGCGCTATTTAGAAATCCACTTGCAACTCCTTTTACAATGGGAGTGTCAAGCGGAGCAGCGTTAGGTGCCTCTGTTTGCCTTCGTTTAGGTGTGATTTTTACATTTTGCGGTATAAGCAGCGTTTCTGTCTGTGCTTTTACAGGGGCATTGCTCTCAATATTTCTTGTGTACGGTCTTGTAAGAGCTGCAGGAATTTTCTCTACTGTTGCAATGTTGCTTGCAGGAGTAGCTGTTAGCCTTACATTTTCCAGCATCATACTGTTTTTTCAATACATAAGCGATTTTGCACAGTCTTACAAAATAGTAAGGTGGTTGATGGGCGGCGTTGAGGTGTTTGGGTATGAATCTGTTTTCCATGTCTTTCCATTTGTAATGTGCGGGGCTGTAATCGTTTGGTTCTATTTAAATGAATTAAATGTTATGGCAACAGGAGACGATGTTGCTCTAAGCCGTGGCGTTAATGTAAGAAACACAAGGAAGATTCTTTTCTTTGGAACATCTTTGGTTACAGGTGGTGTCGTATCAGTTTGTGGCCCAATAGGTTTTATTGGGATGATGATCCCGCACATATGCAGGTTGATCATTGGTCCTGATCACAGAAAACTTGCTCCGGCGGTGTTTCTTTCCGGAGGATCTTTTCTTGTGTTTTGTGATGCATTGTCCAGAATTTTGATTGCTCCTGCTGAAATGCCTGTTGGAATAATCACGGCGTTGTTAGGCGGTCCTTTTTTTCTGTGGCTTTTCCTGAAAGGTGCCGCAAAGGAAGAAGTTTGTTTCTAATTTTCTTTCAAGGATATTTAATGAAAAAAGGCTATGTGCAAATTTATACAGGTAACGGGAAGGGTAAAACTACAGCTGCTATTGGCTTAGCCATAAGAGCTGCAGGCGCCAATATGAGAATTTACATAGGACAATTTCTTAAAGGTAAAAACTCCAGCGAAATCAAGGCATTAAAAAAAATTTCTGATAATATTAAAATATCTCAATATGGCAGCGGCTGTTTTGTAAAAGAATGTCCCAATAAAAAGGATATTAAAATGGCTAAAGAAGGGCTTGAAGATATAAAGCATCAAATGCTATCAGGTAAATATGATATTGTGATTATGGATGAGGCGAATGCTGCAGTATTCAGTAATTTGTTTCCAGTTGAATGTATTTTAGATATAATTGATTCAAAGCCGGAAAACGTTGAATTGATTATTACAGGAAGAAATGCAGCCAAAAAGGTAATAGATAGAGCAGATTTAGTAACTGAAATGCGAGAAAACAAGCATTATTTTGATCAAGGCGTCGAAGCGCGGCTGGGAATTGAAATGTGATATGTGAATTATTGTTA
>JAVCCS010000067.1 GCA_030765365.1 Candidatus Theseobacter exili | reverse complement strand
GTAATAGCTTTATCATTGAGAACACCTAACATAAGCCACGCACCTTTCTTGCTGTGTAATTTATTTTCATTGCTTAGTGACGAAATATATCTACCAAGCTTATCTTTATCACATTGTTTTTCAGCTTTTTTCAGCTCCAAAATCTCTGTTTCGGTTTCTGATTGTAATAGTTGCCTCAGTAATGCTTTCATTATTTCCTCTTTTTTCTGGTTTTCTTTTCTTTGGCAAACAAAGTACCTTGCTCTTTTTCTTCTGCTATCATTTTTTCATAGAGTTTGAACAGATACTCCAAACGTTCTTCATCTCTCTCAAAAGGTTTGCTGCGATAACAACGTTCTACTGCCATGTCATTTAAACGATGGGCTTCTCGTAGTCCTTCAGGCATTTTATCAGGGTCGTAAAGTTGTGCTAAGGTTTTTTCGGGGTGTTTTTCTCTACCTTCTAAAATACGAAATACAGATTGTGTGATTTCATGCTTTCGTTGGTTAGAGATGGATGGGAAGGGAAAGGTATTGTAGCATATACCTACAGAATAACTTATGTCTGTTCTCATTCTTCCCCCTACAGCTTTAACCCAGTTCATATGAATGCGAGATAAGAGGAATCCTAAAATATATGGTTCAGAATCATATAATACTTAAGCACTTTGTTGAATAACAATATCTTTATTCAAAAATCCCATAGGAATATAATCTCTCCTCTCTGATGATGTTAGAGGAACTATTATTTGACTGTCTTTTGGAACATGACGATAGCGAAATTGATGTGCTCTCTCTGATAAAGTAACCGCCACTTCACCACCATTGGTTCTAAATTTTTTACATGCATTAACTCTTTCCCTAATAGGTGGAATCTGAAGTGCTTCAAATAATTCATTATCCTCTATCCATAAGCACCATCTTTGAAGACACTGAATATACTCTTTGCTCCCTGTCGTTTCTTTAATAAATTTAGAAGAATTTGGATATATTGATATTAGTTCATTTTTTTCACTTTCTGTAAGCATCAAATGACCATCATCTAAAGCCATATTTCCTGAAACCATTTTTGGCACATTACATAGGGCCGTTACCCTTTTATTGATAATAATATTCTTAGCATTTATCAGATAAGGATTAATATTATCGACAGAAATAACTGATTTCTCAGTTAAAATAGTTTTTGATGTATCTTTTGTTTTGTGTACCCCAACAATAGAACATGTTACTCCAGCAGAGTTTTTGGCATTATTTGTCCATTTAAAATTTTTAACAGCAAAAAATATTTCATTTGTACCATTATTTAAAATGTGCGGCCATAGTAATGGAACATGGTTACCTTGACAAATTGAGTTTGTAGAAACAAATGCAAAACTTGAATTGGTGTTGAGGTATTGAGCTGCTTTATAAAACCAACAAGAAATATAATCCAAGGTTTTATAGTTGGAAAATTCATCAAACAGAAATTTCAAATCTTCTTTTTGTTCCTTGTTTTGTTTTTTCTGACCCAAATATGGTGGATTCCCTAAAAGATAGATCTCATCTTCCTTGTTTTTCGGACAAATTACTTCCCAATCCAAACGACAGGCATTACCTTGAATAATTTTCCCGGCATCTTTCAATGGCAAAGTTGGGTTTGTTCTTCCAAACTCTCTAAAAAACTCTACATTCATTTGGTGCTCTGCCAACCACAAGGCTAGTTTGGCTATTTCGTGAGCAAAATCATCTATTTCTATTCCATAAAATTGAAAAAGATGAATTCCTGAAAGAGCCATCATTTCGCCTTCTTTGAAGATTTTCATTTCTAAAATTCGGAGTTCTTTGTAAGCAATAATTAGAAAGTTACCAGAACCACAAGCAGGGTCAAATATCTTTATTTTATGAATACGATTCAGTAATGCGTTTAGTTTCTTTTGGTTTCCCTTTGCCTTTTCAAATTCCTCATACAATTCATTTAAAAAAAGAGGTTCTATCACTTTCATAATATTTGGAACAGAAGTATAGTGTTGTCCCAGCCTGCCTCTTTGGTTAGCCGAAATAACCGCCTGAAACATTGAACCAAAAATATCTGGATTGATAGCCGACCAATCCTGGTCGCCACTATTTAAAATTGCTTTACGAGAACCTCTTGTAAAAACAGGAGATTGATGTTTTTCTTTGAATAAACCACCATTCACATAGGGAAAAGCATTTAGATACTCAGGCAAGTTTCTGCGTTCATTTTCGGGTGTATTTAAAACGTCAAAAAGTGTGTCTAAATAGGTATGTAAATCGCTGCCATCTGGTTGGGTATGCGAATCAATAGCATTAGTAAATTGATTGTGTTCAAAAATGTGTGTATCTTCAGCAAAGAAACAAAACAACAAACGAGATAGAAAAACATTTAATCCATGCATAAATTCGGGAGAATCATCAGGATTATCTTTCTTAATTTCATCAAAAAGCTTTGCCATTTTCTCAGCTGCTTTAACATCCGCCGGATTCTCATTTTGATGCTGTGCTTTTTCCATTCCTGCCCAGGGCAAAAAGAAATCGTAATGTTTTGGTAGGTCTTTTATATCAATATCAAGTTTGTCATCTGTTTTTGTGTCGATTGCCAATATTGTTTTATAATCTGTAACTAGTACAAAACGCTCATTGTGTTTTAACTCGTTATGTAACTTTATAATAGTTAAATGCAAATCTTCTTCATATTCCTCTTTGAAGAACAACTTCTTCTTCCAGGAAATTTCTCCTTCTACGTCAGATAAATTCAGATTTCCTTTTTTTAATCGAGTAATGGATGCTTTGGGTAAATTATAAGCCAAAAGCAAATCGTAAATGAATGTCTCTTTTGAAAAAGACTTTATCAATTTTTGCAAATTATCTTCTATTTGTGCTATGTTCATTATTAATTTCCCTCAGACGTCACTAAACATCAACAGATAACAGCCTTCTTATTTTCAAAACATTACAGTACAAATGTGATTTCTTATAAGGTATATATTTTAACATTGTTGCTAAATATTTAATATCTCTTTTTACTCTCTTCAGTATAAACTTCCTTCAATAGTAAGAACACACCATCTTCCCTAAATAATGTCCCAAATAAGAGTGCTCCCCCTAACTCCAACAAGCAAGGCGCTGGAATGCCATTTTTCAGGAAGTGCTCACACTTCCACAATCAGGCATTAGTACATTGAAATCCATTTATTATATTTGCAATGTAATATAAATATTTCTTGAAATATGATATATAGTAAATAAAGTAAATTTTATATAATCATTGTTAGATGCAAAGAGCTTTACTTCTAGAATAGCATGATATGATAGCGCGCATATTAATGGAAAGGAGATAAATATGTGTAAAGAACTGAAATATTTTCTCCCATTTATTCCGTTTGTCACACGTGGAATATTTATATAGCTAGATTTATAAAAGTAATGAAAGTTGTGCCAACAGAAAAAGAAAATCAACGTTCAGAACATAGAAATTTTGCATCCCTTTTTGCCGGATTTAGTTTTTCAGCACTTCTAGCTATAGTTGTTTTTCAGGATACCGCCAAACAGAGTTTCCCCACAACCACATATTATCTTTTTATTAGCTTCATTTTTTATTATTGTGCTCTAAATGTGCAAAGCTATAAAGGACCCAGGTGGCAAGATCAGCTAGGAAATGTATTCATGGATACAGGGTCATTATCTTTAATTTTATCTATTGTATCTTGCATGTATCGATTACAACCCTTTTATATGGTGTATTACATACTTATTTTTCTTGGTATAGCAGTTTGGGTTGTAGATCATATTATAAGATTGTCTATAGAACGTGCTATTTTAAAGGGGGGTTAAAGTGAGTGAAAAGAATGAACACAACAACAAAGAAAAACCATGTACTAGTAGTTTAGATTTTACTCTTTGCCCAATACATAAGAAAAGGTATCCAAAGGGATCTCAATGCAAGTTGTGTGTTGAGGATAAAAAAAAATAAATACTCTAAAATGATGAACATATTTAACCTGTAAACTAATTAATAAATGGATCCCGGCGTCCGAGGAAGTGCTGCGTTTCTTTTTTAAGGAAGGGCTCGCCTTTGGGCGGAGGCGAGCCCGTATTGTTTTTTCGGGATGAAACCTTATGCGGCGCACACAGCGCCGCACATTTTTAAAACAACAAATCGTTCCCCAGAATTCAGGATTATAGGTTAGCACTTTGCCCGGTTGAGTATTTGGCTTTGCAGCCCCCCAGAATTTCACGTTATAGGATAGGACTTTTGCTTTCAGAGCTTTTTGACAGTTTTGCCCCTCCGAATTCAGGATTATAGGACAGGACTTTCGTATTGTGGGCTTTTTAACAGTTAAGGTAACCCCCATAGATTTCGGTGAAATCAAAGCATGGGGGCAATCGCTAAGCGATTGGAATTAAACAGTTCACAGCAGCACTTCGCATTGTTCAAATATAGCGCCTCTGCCCACCCATTCGGGCGGTACCGCTTATCGCTCAGAGGCTTTATGCCCCCATCCACGCCTATCTGCCTGCCGGCAGACTTTACGGCGCTCCTGGAGAGAAATTTTAAAAGATATCTAAAAAGAACGAGCTTTGTTCATGTCATTATAAGCTGGAATCCTGAAGAACCGAGATAGAAGATTTTTCGGAGCCAAAAATATTTAACGAACCAGATTGAGTCTTTCGATTTGGTTCGTTTTTTATTAGGCCAGCACGACAATGCACCTCTTCTATACGTTGAACCATCTTCTCTCTTTACTTCTTCTCAATGATCTTGTACCCAGGAGTAAGCTCATATTGCTTTTTCTTGGTGGTGGATACTTCAGGATGCGTCACGCTGTCCAGGTACAAAGTCCACGTCCCGATTGTTCTTCCATTGAGCGTGAAAGAACCTTCGATGACATTACCGTTCAGTTTGCCGGTATAAACCTGATTGCACGGGCCCTCGTAGCCTTGTCCCCTGCAATCCCGCTCGATAGTAACTGTATTTCCGCTAATACGTCCCTTCATGGGATCGATGCGCGGTCCCGGACAACAGTGCCACTTCGACTTGCCACTGATGCGTCCATTGCTGACCTTCAGTGTCCAGGTGCTTGGGAAATGCTGTGACACGCGCGCGTTGACGCGATAGGTTCCACTGACCAGAAGATTGGCCAGACCCGCAACGGGCTCGTAGACACCTTCTGTGTCGGATGAATCCTTCTGTTCCGTGGATACTTCAGGATGCGTCACACTGTCCAGGTACAAAGTCCACGTCCCGATTGTTCTTCCATTGAGCGTGAAAGAACCTTCGATGACATCACCGTTCAGTTTGCCGGTATAAACCTGATTGCACGGGCCCTCGTAGCCTTGTCCCCTGCAATCCCGCTCGATAGTAACTGTATTTCCGCTAATACGTCCCTTCATGG
>JAVCCS010000313.1 GCA_030765365.1 Candidatus Theseobacter exili | reverse complement strand
GTTATAACAACAGAATCAGTATTATCAAACGCTTCATCTTCATCCTTAGTTGGGATAAATGTGCAGTCATATTTGCCATTTTTTGATATGGTTCTTCCAAGCTTAGCCATACGTTCTGCTGCCTCTAGATTAATGTCCAGAAGTCTGAACTCTGTTCCCCTCAACTTTTCCTTATACATAATATCATTTAACACTTTTGGACACCACTTAGCACTTCCTCCACCTACAATAGTAACCTTTACTTTCTTTGCCATTGTCTCCTCCATGTTTTTTATTCTATATTAATAGGAACTCTATCGGGTTCCTTATGGCTCAATGTTTGCAATACCCGCTCTTTTGAGGTCATCTTTACAATTCCCTTTTCTCCTTAAGTTCCATTTCTGCTTCCTTTACAATCTCATCAATCTCTTTTTCTTGATCAAAACTAAGACTTGACTCCTTTTCAGTTGCAAGTAGCTCTTTTGCTTTTTCTGACGCCTTTTCTTCCACTATTTTGTAATTAGAAGAAGCAAATGTCTCCCATGAGACACAATCAAAAAGCATTGAAGTATCAATTTCTTTCATCATATGATTCAGTGTATGATCTTGGGATAAAAAGTTTCCTCCATGCTCAAGGCTCAGGATTGTATCCAAGGCTAAGGTTTCTTCTGTTACCTCTATTCCTTTAAGAAGTTTTCTTATGCATTCAGAGATTTCAGCATCTATTACAAGCTGTGCAGGGGAAAATGTTAAAGCGTTTTCAACATGACCGGCCGTGCCAATTCCAATAGCACCGGAAATAACCGGCATAAGAATTGAAATGCTTTTTTCTGCTCCAGCCTGTATTCCTTGATAACATGCATCTGTCTTAGCGCCATGAACACCAGTCGGGCAACCATAAAATTCACTAATAAGCTGAATGCGAGATGAGATCCATCTTTGCCGAAAAAAAGAACCGTATGAAAAGGCCATAGTCTTTATATCCATAAATGATGGAGTAATATCTAATGTCATTGTTGCATCCTTATCAACTGCATAACCAAGACAAAGTCCAGCAAGAGTTTCTGCAGCACCAAGAGCTAACGTTCCGGCAATTGTTACAGGAGCAGTTGTACCAGAGCATGGCATTGTATCAAGACTCTGTGGCATTCCTCTTTTTACATAATCAATTAATATTTCCGCCATATTCTTATCAATACAAAGTGGAGAGCGTGCTTCAGCATATCCTACCAGTATAGGCTTATTTTTTAATGCCTCTTTTCCTCCTGCAACTACCTCGCCAATACGTGTAATGTATTCAATGTCAAAAAGGTTAAACGCTTCTATCCCACCATATTTCTTTGTGTGTTTTACAAGTTCAGCAGCCATTTTTATAGGACGAAGTGCGACGGGTATATCCTGTGATGCACATGGAATTCCAGTATAGGTAATTCCTGGAAGACTATCTGCAAGCCTTAATGCATCACGCGTATCAGAAAGAGTAGCATTCCGTTTCTTCCCATCAATTCCTGTGGTAAAACAACAGAATCCACCTGTATTGAGTGAAAAATCGGGATGTACAGAAAATTTTTCGCTTGTAAACTTTATCTGAGAATAACGAACAGACATCTTTTCAGGAAGCCTTTTCGCGACAGAATATTGTTTTTTAAGATGCTTTACACTCTTTTCGATAATCTCTTCCGGAAAATATGCTATCATTTTAGCCCTGTCTATCTTACAGCCATAGGTATTTAAATAATCGAGAGCTTTATGGCTTAAAATTTTTATGCCCTTTTTTTCTAAAATAATCTTCGCTGCAGCATGGATTCTCTCCATTTCCTCATAAGATAAAAATCTGACAGGCTCAATTGTTTTCATAGGCTTACTCCTTGTTTAATTGCGGTCTAAAAAATTTAAGAGGGTCTTACGTGTATAATCAATATGTTCTAAAAGTCTTTTCTTTGCCAGACGGTTATCATTGTTTGCTATAGCTTTGATAATTTTTTTAATCATTTCATAGTCAATAGCAATGCTTTCTTTTCTCTTTCTAAAATTAATCTGTCTGTAGAATTCTATCTGATTCATAATATTAGATAATGCCTCTTTTATATATACGTTAGAGCATTTATTAAAAATTTCATCATGCATTATTTCATCAACTTCGTACACTTCTTCTTTTGAGTTTTTGTGCAAACTAACAAGCTTTTTAAAATTAATCTTGTGGAAACTATCTTCTAAAGCAGCTACTTCAAGAATCGAACGTGCAAAAAACATGTCATTTATATCTTTAGCAATATCCAAAGTACCTTTTTTTTTCTGAAAAACTAAATTTTGATTCTTACATATAACACGAATACCGGAGCCATGGGTAATTTTAACCATGTTTTGCTGCGAAAGGATATTTAATGCCTTTCTCACAGTTATGAGACTTACTCCAAAAAGTCGCATCATTTCTCTTATAGGTGGAAGAAAAGATCCTTCAGGGAATACACCTGAGGTTATTTTAGACTTCAAGTGTTCTACCAGCAGAAGATATAAAGGTTTATATGATAAAGCTTGCCACTGCATAGACGTTTTCCAAAAATTTAGCAATGCAAATTCGTGAGCATTGTATCTAAATTGTTTACCTTTCTATACTATACAATAACACTAAAATTGAGATTGTCAAATAAATTGTCAAGCACATTTAGAAATGTCTGATTTAATAGGAGGGTATTATGGTAGAAAGGGACATTATCATTTGCACAGTAAATGTGTGAGTCCGATTAAAAATCAGAGCGTATTCATCGGATCAATATCCACTATTATATTAGTTTTGCCCATTTGTAATTTACTGTCTTTCAATCCCTTAATACATCTCTCAATAAACATGTTTATTTTCCCCGGCATCTTATGCTTTATAAGAATATGCCAGCGATACTGGTTCTTTATTTTTGCCATAGGAGCCGGAGCCGGTCCAAGAAGCTGACAATCCTGCCCTTTCAACTCTTTCTGCAGCAGGAAAGCCAAACCATTGGATGCTCTTGTAACTTTTGCATGATCATGCCCCTTGACAGTTATGAGACTTACTCCAAAAAGTCGCATCATTTCTCTTATAGGTGGAAGAAAAGATCCTTCAGGGAATACACCTGAGGTTATTTTAGACTTCAAGTGTTCTAC